>NZ_JNJV01000020.1 GCF_000702785.1 Mycoplasmopsis primatum ATCC 25948
AAAAGGCATGAAAAAGAAAACATCTACTGAACTTATAAAAACCTTATAGCAAATGTAAATTAAATAAATAGTGAAACAATACATAAAGAAGTCTATAAAATAGCATCTTTCTAAAATTTTCTAAATTAAAATAATACAAATTATTGTGTTCTTTGTAAGCGCTATAAATTTTTGAAAATACGAGCGTTTAGCAATATTTGATATAATTTTTATGCATTGAAAAATGCGAAAAGAGTCAGTTAATTGAAATAGTAATTATGAAACATTTATATTTTATCTGAACTACTATTGTGGTGAAGACAAAATCAATTTGATTCATATTTAATATCTTGACTAATTAGACCTAATATGATTACACGCCATAATAGGTATGTTTTTGCTTTTATCAATGCAAAAAATATAATAATTTATTGGAGAAATTTAAATGGAATTCGACGATTTTAAAAATGTCCAAAAAACAATTCGTTATGAATTTAGAAATGAAGATTTGCTTCAACAAGCATTCATTAGAAAAAGCTATTCTCAAGAAAATGGAGGCCAAAATAATGAGGTATTAGAATTTGTCGGCGACAAAGCTCTTGATTTAGTGGTCATTAAAATAATGATGGAAAGATTTGGCCATATTACAAAAGATAAGGAATATAAGGAATTTAAACTTAAAAATCCTAAATCATTCCAAACTAAGCTTAACGAAGGACAATTTACTGATATCAAAAAAGATTTAGTTAAAAAGAGAACATTAGCTAATTGTGTGGATAAATTAGGGTTTCATACTCAGTTAATAATGGGAAAAGGTGATATTAAAGGGAACGTTCAAGAGCAAGATTCAGTTAAGGAAGATTTATTCGAGGCAATTCTTGGAGCGGTTACTATTGATTGTAATTGAGATATCCAAACTATCACCAATGTAGTTATGACAATGATTGATTTTGATGACTACTTCGAGGACATAAATACCGATAGTAGAGATTATGTTCGCAAAGTGCGAGAGTGATCACAAGAACAAGGTTATGGACTTCCTAAATATGAGTATAAATGGATTGATCGCAATAACGCATATTGTTGTGACCTATGAATTGATGATGATAATATTAGAATTCAAGGATGAGGAAAAAGCGAAGTTAGAGCAAGGATGGATGCTGCTAAAAATTACTACCAATGATTGTTGGAAAATGAATACATTATCAATGAATATGAAGATGCTGTTGGAAAAGCCGATTATGAACTATCATTAGCACAAATAAATGAGCTAGTTCAAAAAAGAATGATTAACAAACCTGAATATGAATATGAGTTAGATTATGATGAAAATGGAAATTCTTTGTGGTATTGCACAATATACATTGATGGAATAAGCAAAGATTTCACTTGCTCAGGAAGTAGCAAAAAAGAAGCACAAAAAGAATGTGCTTATACAATGTTGTGTTATCTAATGGATGAAGATATAGATGAATAAATGATGAATGATATTAGCAAAAATAAATGAAAATTTGCTATTAATAGAAAAATGAAGCCTACATTCATCTATCTAATTCTATCTAAATTCCAATTGCAATATAACATTGCAAAATAGGCAATTAAAACGAATTATCACTAATATTTTAAGGTTTTCATATATTTTAATAAGATACAAGTATAAAATAATGCTTACTAAAATTGTCTTATCATACATAAAACCTTAAATTTTAAATAGTGCTATAAGCTGATTGAAAATATGACTATGAATTTTAAAGATTTTCAAATTCTTCATAGTGAAACAATATTGTATTATCAAAAAATAGAACAAAATCTTAAATTAATTTATTCATATATGTCCAAAGTTAATAGTAAAAAACCTGTTAAGGATATAACTAACAGGTCATTAGGGCAGACATTAACTGTAATCAAAGATCTAGATTCCTTAAATCCGAAACAATTATTGTGCCCAAATGATTATATCTTTCTAAGTAAAATATGTGAAAATAGAAATTGGTGAGCTCATAATAATTATTCAGAATTTATAAACATTGAGAATTTTATAAATTCTGTCAAATATCAAAATCAATGTAATCAATTAATAAAACACCATAACAGAGCTAAAAATGCATATGATCTTTTAGAAAAAATTAAACTAAAATTACAAGCAGTACAAAAAAATAAAATATAGATTAACTATAATTAAATAATAATATTATCAAAATTTACAATATGGTTTTTATCCTTATTCAACTGTTTAATAGTGATTTCGATAATATTACAAACAATTTAAAATAAATCAGTTACAAATGGGATTAATGCACCAGGCTTGGTAAATATAGAAAATCAAGGTAATTAGCCTTGATTTTTGCTATTTTAATCCCTTGCTTGTATCTATTTAGCGTCATTAATGATTTTAAAACTGCTTGCTAAACCAGAAATCATTGTTTCTTTAATTTTCCTATTGTAATTATCAATAGATTTAGTAAAAGGAGATAAAATGTATTTTATTTCTTTAAAGAAAATCAGTTTCTCGTCATCAGTTATTATTTTTTGTGTTACTAAACTTTGCAATTCTGTATCTAAATCTTTACCAGAAGGATCAGAATATTTAGAAACAAGGAATTTTTCAGTATCAAATAAAACACTTCAGCCACCAGTTAAGAGAACTATTTTGCCTGCTTTTTTATTGTCATATTCATCTTGTTTTTTGCCGTTACCATGGATTAGATAATCCCATTTCAAATCTTTAAAGTATGAAAGCATATGCAATAAGATTCTTTTTGAAACTTTAACTATTGTTAATGCTTTTTCATCACTAAGAGAATATTTTGCTTTTAATCTATCAAAAGATAAATCTATAACTCTTTCAAAAACATTGTTACTATTGAATAAATTAGTAAATATTGATGTCGCTCATTTACCGACTGTTTCAGCTAAAACTCAATCTCTGGCTAAACTCATTTGATAAAGCAAACCTTTTGAGGTTTTCTTTTCGCTTTTGCCTAATTTAGCAAAAACATCTAAAAGCTCCTTATTCGTGTTAGCAAACATACTATTTAAATGATTATATATATCAATATTCAATTGTTGATTATCTTGTGTGAATTTCATGAATTCACTAATTGATTGATAAGCACACGCCAAAAATGAATCCTCTATTTTTTGAGAGAATATATTATGTTGCTCTTTTATTTTTGCGACAACTTCAGGCTTACATTTAGGATTAACAGTCTTTATTTCATTTTCTATCTTATCAATGTTTGAAATAATATTTTGTCTATAATCTTGATATGATTGGCCTGTTTTATAGCCGTTTATGACAAAATCATGTTGTTGTTTATAAGACTTTTCAATATCATATACATCACTTGCTATTTTAATTTCAAGGTCTTTATGCAAAAATATTGACTTGCCATCAAAACGGTTAGACTCAAGCTTTAATGTAAAAGTTAAAACTTTATTATCTGCATCATATTGTTTAGAAATTTCTGATAATGAAATAAATTTTTGATTCATAACATTATTGTCAAAATCATTTAAAGTTAATGCTTCTTGTTTTTTCATTATTATATCTGCATCATAAGTTTTCAATTTTAATTCTAAATGAGTTGATAAATAATTAAGTCTTTCATTTTCTTTACTTCTAACTAAATCATTAAATTGAATTAGCAATTTATCTATTTCTTCTTTTGTAGAAATAACAACTTTTTTAAGAAATCCTTCTCTTTCATCTTGTGAAATATTATATTTGGCATCATCTGCATCAGAAAAGGAATCTCTAATTGCTTTAAAGACATCATCAGCATAGACTAATTGGCTGAATATTTTATCTAACATTTCAACTGTTTTAGCATTTATAATGTGTTGCTTAATATCTTTGTACTTAGAACCCGATTTACTTTTATCTCATTCAATTGATGTTAGTACCAACGATTTATTGAAACATTCATGTTTTGCTTTATCTAAATTAACTTGATAATCTCTTAAATTTTTAGCATCATTTATGTTTATAAATGATTTCAGTTCTTGCAATAATAATAATTTGTCATCATTGCTTAGAAACAATAACTCTTGCAATTCCTTTTTTATTAATTTTTTAGTTTCGTTAAAATGAAAGAAGTCAAAAGCAACTTTTTGATAGTCATTTTCGTTAATTAAATCAATAAATTTTTGTTTAACAGACTCGATGTATTCTTCTTCAAATTCAACACTAACCTTGATTTTTTCGTTATATATATTCTCTTTATTTTTATTTTTGTGGATTATTAAGTTTAATTTATCGTCAACTTTTTCAACAGTGTCTAAATTGTTAATTATTTCTTTAAATTGTTTCTTTTCATCTTGAGAGATAAATTGCAATTTATCAACTTCAACTCTTGCTATAGCTTTTTTTAACCCCACACCAGAAACTTTCATTGCTCGTTTAATTATTAGGTCAATTTTATCAATATTATTTGATTTTAAAATATCTTTTTTATAGTTATTTTTGGCATCATTAGATAGATTTTTAATATCATCTATTTGACTAAGCGCATTATATCTTTTGATTTCTAATGTGACATCTTGTTCAATTGCATTGAGATTTACCGAATCTATTATATTTGCTATTTTTTCTTTAATTTTTGTACTGTTAAAATCATACTTTTTAAAGTAGATTTCATTATCATTAATACTTTTAAGTATTGTTTTTTTACTCTTTTCAAGACCATCAATTTCACTCAAAAATGAGTTAATTTTGACTATTGGTAAATTTTTAATTTGGTCAATTAAAGTTTGTTTGACATTCAATGAAAATATGTTTAACTCTTGTTTTAGTATTTGTTAATAGCAATTGTTTTTAATTCATTTTCTTTTTCTGCTTGTTTTAAAAGATCTGAAATTTTGTTTATATCTTGTTTTTTTAAAATTTCATTTTTGTAATTGTTTTTTATATTATCTGAAAGATTAGGCATGCTGCTAATCTTGGTTAATGATACATATCTTGTAACTTCTAATGAAACATTTTGTTTGATGTTTGCTAAACTTTGAGTTTCTGCTATATCTGCTATTTTTGATTTAAATGGTGTAATATCAAAATTATATTTTTGAAAATGGCTTTCATTTTCATTAATATTTTTAAGCACAGTTTCCTTGTCAACTTTTATATTATTGACTTCATTTAAAAATGCATCAATATTATCTGGTGCTAAATCCTTAATTTTTTCGGTTAAGATTTGTTTTGCTTTTATTGAAAATATATGTAAATCATACTTTTGTATTTGTTCAATAGCACTTGCTTTTTGTTTATTTTCGTTTGTAGCCCGTTTTAAAAAACCATAAAGTTCATTAATATTATCAGTTTTTATAATCTTATTTTTATAATCATTTTTTGCATTATTTGATAAATTTTCTAACTCACTAATTTTATTTATTACATTACTTTTTTCATCAACTAATCCATTTGTGCACGCGCTAGAAAGGGTTATAGCAGTAATTGGTGCAAATAATGGCAATAATTTTAATATCTTTTTACTTGATTTTCCCATAATTCCTTTCAATTAGCCACATTCTAAAAAAACAAGGAAAATTTGCTCCCTTGTTTTTTATATAAAATTTACTTTAAATTTTCAAGAAGCAAACCAAGGTCTCTCAATCCTTCAATAAATAAATTCACTGAATCAGTAAGAGCTTTTTGTAAAACAGTATAGTATGGTCTGATTGCATCTTTAACATTAGTAATTTCAGCAGCTTCTAAGCCCACTGAATTTAAAACTTTAATAGCTTCCTTTTTTTCAGCGTCTATTACGCTAATTAATTTTTCAAATGTTTTGACATAACCTTCATCTTTTAATTTCGAAAAATCAAATTCTTTTAGTTTATTTGAAATATTTTCAAAAACATTTTTATCACCTACAAATTTATTGTCAACAGCTTTAATTAAATCATCTAACTTAGCAATGTTTTTTGTTTTATCATCGTTTTTTAAAACTGCAAAAATAGATTTAGCATATTTACCAATCTTTTTGCCAATTTCTAAAGCAGTATCAGCAATACCGCCTTTTTCGCTGATTAATTCCTTAATTTTATCAACTGTTAAGTAATCTTTAACTGTTGATAGTCCATCAACAACTTTTGTTCCTTTTGTATACTTTTCTAAGGTTTCTTTTTGAATTTTTGCAATAATGTTTTCTAATAATTTAACACCTAAATTAAAAGCTTCTTTAACATTAGGAATTTCTTTTTCTCCAATAGCAGACTTAATTTTTTCATCATTAATAACTGAATTAAGTATTTCATCTTTTTGCTTAGTTAATTTAGTGTTGTACTCGCTTAGTTTTGTCTTGAAATTGCTTTTAATTGTTTCATCTTTAATTTGATCAATTAAATGATTAATTTCCATTTCTAAGGTTTTTTTGAAACCGGTAATAGTTATTTTTTTAGTTTTACTTTTTAATTTATCAGCATTTTGAATAGCAAATTCATATTCAATACTGTCCATACCTTTAATGGTTATATTTTGATCCACTAAGGTATATTTTTTAGTGTTAAGATTTTGATGTTTTATATCAGTAATCTTAACTTCTTTATTCAATTTTTCATTGGCCTTATCAACACTAACTGTAACAGTGTCAATAACTTTATCAATTTCTTCTTTTGATTCGCTTGGATAGCAAGCTGCACTAATCATAACAGGTGAAAATGCACCAAAAATTAAGCTAGCGCCCAATATAAATTTTTTTGTTTTCATAATTTATCCATTTCCGTTTTTTAATTACTTAAAAAGAGTGAAATTAAAAAGCTAACAAATATCAAAAAATTAATTTTTAATTAATTTAAATAAGTTTAATTATATAAAAATAGCAAATGCGATATAACCCATATGAAAAATTCCACACCATATGCTTTATTCTCGTGGGCTATAATCTAACAAATATCTAATTTTGGAATATAATATTTCCGCATTTTAATATTGATAATTATTTTATTTTAAGGAGATAAATGGCAAAATTTAAAAGAGTAATAATGATAGTAACAGACGGTCTAGGAATAGGCCCTGATAAAGACCAAAAAAGATTTGGTGATGCTGGTGCAAATACACTTTACTCAGCTTCATTAAGCTCTATGTTTTTCATTGATACATGAAAAAAATTAGGCATTGGTAATATAGCTTCAATTGAAGGTAATTATCGTGTTAAAAATCCTCTTGCTTACGTAACAAGAGTTCAAGAAGTTTCTAACGGAAAAGACACATTAACAGGCCACTGAGAAATGATGGGTATTAAAACAGAAACTCCATTTCCTACTTTTACGGAAACAGGTTTTCCAGATGATTTAGTTGCCGAACTTGAAAAGGCTTGTGATGGCAGAAAAATGCTTTACAACAAAGCAGGTTCTGGTACCGATGTGATTAATCAATATGCTGATGAACAAAAGAAAACTGGCAATTTGATTCTTTATACATCAAATGATTCAGTATTGCAAATTGCTGCACATGAAGAATGAATTGGTTTAGATAACTTAGTAAGATATGGTGAAGCAGCTAGAAAAATTTGTTCTTCAAAACCTGAATGAAATGTTGGAAGAATCATTATTCGCCCATTTGTAGGAGCAGATGGTAAATACACTAGAACATTTAACAGACATGACTATGCAAATGCACCACGTCCTAATATCTTAAATGCTATTCAAAAAGCTGGTGTTGAAGTTATAGGTATTGGAAAAATCCGTGATATTTTTGTAGGACAAGGCATTTCTAATTCTATTCATTCTGATGGTGATGCTGACGGAATGGACAAAGCAATCGAATTGGTTGAAAATGAAAGCGAAAACAAATTTATTTTTGTAAACTTAGTTCAATTCGACTCTCATTACGGTCACCGTAGAGATGTTGATGGTTATGCATCAAACATTGCGACATTAGATGCTAAATTGGGCAAACTTATTCAAGCAATGAATAAAGATGATTTATTAATTATCACAAGTGATCATGGAAACGATCCAGCTTATCCAGGTTTCAATCATACTCGTGAATTATTACCACTAACTATTTATTCAAAAATGTTCAAAGAACCAAGAGTATTACCAGATGTTAAAGGTTTAGGTACAGCCGGAAATATAGTGGCTAAAAACTGGGGTGTAGACATTGTTTCTGAAACTGGTGATGATATTTTTGATAAATTAATCTAGTTATTTAATTAATGAAAGCTCAATGTGGCTTTCATTTATTTTTACATTATAATAATTTAGCCTATATAGGATTAGTTATGAACTTCACACAAGAGATAAAAAATGAAATATTACAAAAGAAAAGAAATGCTGAAGATACATTGGAGTTTCTTCGTGGTTTTATTTATTCTAAGGGCATAATTAACAATAAAACAATTCTGCTAAGAATATATAACGAAGAGACCAAAAATGCTATTTTAAAACTATTTAGCAAAATTTCAATTGATGTTAAAGTTAAAAATAAAACTTTATCTTTTGCTTTTGATCTTTTTGATTTAGACGAAAATTTTCAATATCCATCATCGTTTTATCAAGGTGTTTTTATGGGCGGCGGAATAATCAGTAATTTAAATAAATCATCGTATCATTTGCAATTATCTTCTAACTATGAAAAATTTATAGATGTCATAATTAATAAATTAAATGAATATGACTTTAATTTTTTAAAAATAAAACACAATCAAAAATTCGTTGCATATATTAAAAAACATGAAAAAATAAGTGATTTTCTTAAAGCAATATCAGTAACCACCTCTTTTTTTAACTTTATTGATAATACAATCAGTCGTGATTTTTATAACAATAACAATAGACTTAAAAATATTGATGCTTCAAATGTTATAAAAACATTATCTGCTAATCAAAGATATATAAATAGTATAAACTACGTCTTAAATAATCGGTTAGAATTTTTATTTAGTGATATGCAAATTAAATTGTTTGCTATTATAGTTGAACACCCTAAAAATAATTTAAATGATTTGGTTAAAAAATTTAATGAAACGACAGGCAAAAAAATGACAAAAAGTGGAATATATCATTGATTAAAAAAATTAGATTATGTTGTAAATGATCATAAAAATAAGGTTAAGTAATTTTTTGATTTAACTGTTTTATAGGTTAATATGGACAAATAAAAATGATGGTTAAATCCTTCTTTGCCTTAAAAATCTGCTAATTAATTTACTATTATAATTATTGAAATTTTAAACTTATTAATTATAATAACTACTATGTACTTTATATATGGTAATGAAAAGTTTTTTATTGAACAAGAAATAAATAAGATTAAAAGAAACAATAGTGATAAAACTATTGAAGTTTTTTCTTTCACTAATGAAAATATAATTGATCCATTGATATCATTATTAAATTCACAGGACTTATTTAATAGAAAGAAATTATTTTTAATTTACAATTTGCCTTTTTTTGATAGGAAACTTTCAGCAAATGACTCAGCAATCGTTAATCAAATTATTGAAGCAATTAATGTAAATCAATATGATGAATTTGTGTTTGTAAATGAAAATATAGTTGATAAAAATAAAATTGTTAAAAATGAATTGTCAAATTTTTTATTTAATAATTCAAAATTCCAAACAATTATGATTGAGGCAAGCGAAGTTAGTTCTAATGAAATTAATAAGACTATTAAAATGATTGCTAAAAAACACAATGTAAATATTGATGAAGAAGCAATTAGGCTGCTAGCATCTAAAACTTCAAATGATATTATGCTGCTTGACCAAGAAATTAAAAAATTATCTAATGAAACCAGTCAAATTTCAGCAAATATAGTTGATATAAGTGTTGATGACTTGCTCACCGAAGATGCTTTTGGTTTCGTAAATTCTTTTGAAACAAATGACTTAGGCATAATTTGAAATAAATATAAACAAAAAATAATTGAGGGTTTTGATGTCAGCACGCTTATTGGTCAAATTAGTCAAATTCTCATTTTGGCGCATCAAATATATGCTTATAAAGTTGTTGGCAAAAGCCTTGATTTATTATCAAAGGATTTGAATATAAATAGTTATAGAATTAAGAAAATCAGTTTTTTCTTAAACAAAACAGGTATTAAAAAAATTAAAAAGATGATAAATTCATTATCATCACTAGATCAAGATATCAAAGCAGGCAAAATTAATGCTGAAATTGGCTTTGAAAGATTTTTAATTAAATTTTTCGCTTATATGTATAATTAATTAGCATCGGCTAACAGCTGCTTTATTAGTAGAGGAAAGTCCACGCTAGCACAATCTGCGATGATTGTAGTGTTCATGCTGATTCTAATAAAATCAGGCTTAGACGACTAGTGCCACAGAGACGAGAATTGTGAAACGCGGTAAACTTCCATGAGCTAGAAACCCAAATTTTGGTAGGGGAACTTTTAATGGGAGAAATGAATCCTATTAAAGAATCAATTTTTATTGATTAGATAAATTGTTAGCACCTTAAATAAGGAACAGAACGTGGCTTATAGATGCAAAAATACTTGCGCGAGCAAGGATTTTTTATAAATTTATATATTATATATATTGCAATATGCATAAAAAATGCAGTTTTTTATTATGTAAAATTAGCATAAAAATGTTTTGTTTTTTATTATGCTAAAAAAATATTTTATATATAATACAAAAGCTATTTATTTATTGCGTATAAATGTTAATAGAAAAGGAGAGTTCATATGAGACAAACTACAATTGTTAATCGTGCAAAAGCAAATAAAAAATGATATGTTGTTGATGCATCTAATCAAGTTGTTGGTCGCTTAGCTTCTTTTGTTGCTTCAGCTTTAAGAGGTAAAAATAAACCTACATTTACTCCTAATGCTGATATGGGTGATTACATAATAGTAATTAATGCTGAAAAAGCTGTTTTAACTGCTAAAAAAGAAGAAAATAAAATTTACTATCATCACACAGGCTACCCAGGTGGTTTAAGAAGTATCACAGCAGCTAAATTAAGAGCTAAAAAACCTACTGCTATTGTTGAAAAAGCAATTTTTGGTATGCTTCCACATACAAAATTAGGAAACAAACAACGTAAAAATCTTTTTGTGGTTGCTGGCCCAGAACATAAATATTCAGCACAAAAACCAGAAAGTTTAGAGGTGAGATAATATGGCAAAAACTAAAAAAGAAATTGTTGAATATCGTGGATTAGGACGTCGTAAGTCTTCAACTGCTAGAGTTATTCTTCGTCCAGGTAGTGGTAAATTCACTATTAATAACAGAGAAGCAAAAGATTACTTACTTTCAGACCTTCACATTCAAGATGCTGAACAACCCTTAGTTTTAACAGAAACAAAAGGTCAATTTGATATTTTAGTAAATGTTCGTGGTGGTGGTCTTAAAGGCCAAGCTGGTGCAATTAGATTAGGTATTGCAAGAGCATTATTATTAGCAAGTGATACATATAGAGCTAAGTTGAAACCTGCAGGTATGCTAACTCGTGATGCGCGTGTTGTTGAACGTAAAAAACCTGGTCTCAACAAAGCTCGTAGGGCACGTCAATTCTCAAAACGTTAATTTTTATTCGCAATATAATATCATTAACTTTTTATTATTTCGCTTTATATAATAATTAAGCGATTTATATATGCGAGCGTAGCTCAGCTGGTTAGAGCACACGACTGATAATCGTGAGGTCGATGGTTCAAGTCCATTCGTTCGCACCATTTGGTAAATATAAATTATCATCATTAAGTCTTGTTAATTTTTAGCAAGGCTTTTTTTCTTTTTTACATTATTAAACAGCAATATTCAACAAATACAAGGCATCCATAAGCTTAATAATTTTCAAAAAGTCTATAAATTTTATATAATAAAATCATTATGACAAAAGATATCAAAAAAGTTAAAAAATTAATTATTCCCGCTGCTGGATGAGGCACAAGATTTTTACCTATGACTAAAATAGTACATAAGGAATTAGTTCCCATTTTAGATACGCCATTAATCAATTACTTAGTTGATGAAGCAGTGAATTCGGGTATAGAAGAAATTTATATTGTAATAAGCAAGAGAAAAAAAGACATTCTTAAATTCTTTGAAGTTAATGAACCGCTTGAAGCAGAATTAAATGAAAAAGGTAAGATTGAACTGCTTAAAAAAGTTAAAGCAACAAACAGATCAAATTTAATCAAAATTGTATTCCAAGAGTCTCAAAATGGCCTTGGACATGCTTTAGCTTGTGCTAAGGAAGTAATTGGCAATGAACCATTTGCTATAATTCTAGGCGATGATTTGATAAAGTCGCAAATTCCTGCAACAAAACAATTAATTGATTTTTACAATAAAACAGGCGCTAACATTTTAGGCGTGCAAACAATAGCCAATGAGTATGTAAGCAAATATGGAATTGTTCATCCTATTAATCAAAATGAAAAAAATAATAAATATTTTAAAATCGACGGAGCAGTTGAAAAGCCAACATTAGATAAAGCTCCAAGCAATAAAGCTATTCTTGGAAGATATGTATTCAATCCTGAAATTTTAGATATTTTATTGAAAATAAAATATGATGGAAAAAACGAAATTCAAGTAGTTGATGCTTTCAATGAATTAATGACTTTGCATAATCAAGATATATATGCTTTTGAATTTGAAGGCACTAGATACGACTTAGGCTCTATCGAAGGATTTGTAAAAGCTAATATTGATTATGCCTTAGAAAATAAAGATATTAAAAACAAAATAAAAGAACACATTATTAGCAAAATTTAAAATAGTTTTATAAATTAAAATCTGAAACCTATTAGGTTTCTTTTTTTAGCAAAAAATGCACCACATATTTAATTGTCAAAAATCAACAATTTGGTATAATGAAAAAGCAAATTTGATGTTGGGGAAGTACTCAAGTTGGTGAAGAGGACGCATTGCTAACGCGTTAGGGGTGATAAAACACCCGCGGAGGTTCGAACCCTCTCTTCCCCGCCATTTTTTTATTTCTTTTTATGTAATCAACTATAAATAATATTGCTACTAAAATAAATAAACAAATTTCTTTGTTTATTTTTATTTTGGAACTTTTAATGTATTATTTTTGTTAATAATTAATATATTAATTATTAAGGAGAATAGATAAATGACTTTCGATGAAGCACAAAAATTCAATGGTTTAACTGGTGATCAAGCCCACCAGAGTACACTTAAATATGGTGAAAATACATTAATAAAAAGAAAAAAATTAAACCCTTTTATTGTTTATTTAAAACAGTTTTTAGATCCTATGGTCATTTTATTGCTTTGCGCTGCAATTATTAGCTTTAGCTTAGCAATATTTGAGCACATACAAAATAAGGCAGTGAATAATCAAATTATTATAGGTTATGTAGAGCCATGTATTATCCTACTTGTTATATTATTAAATGGAGCTCTTGGAGCATATCAAGAAATTAAAAGTGACCAAGCTGTAAGAGCTCTTGAAAACAAAACTATTGCTAATGCGACAGTTATAAGAGATAATGTAGTCAAGGTGATACCAGCGAATAAATTAGTTGTTGGTGATTTAGTTTTATTAGCTGCTGGTGACATTATTAATGCTGATGGTAGGCTTGTAAGTGCTTCTAATTTTAATGTCATTGAATCTAGTTTAACAGGCGAAAGCATTTCAGTTGAAAAAAATGTCAATTGAGATGCTATAGATGATAAAACGCTAGCAAACAATAATCACCTTGTATACTCAGGCACATACGTATCTAATGGTAAAGCAACATATATAGTTGAAGCCATTGGGCAAAATACACAAATAGGTAAGATCAATTCAATGATTCAAAGTCAAAAGAAAATTGAAACACCATTACAAATAAAATTAAATAAATTAAGCAAAATCTTTGGTTATGCTGGCATAATTTTATTATTTATTAGTTTTATAATGCAAGTCTTGCTAAATAATATTGCCTCAAAAATATGAACCAATCATGATGTTTATACAAATGCGCTAGTAACAGGTATTTCACTCGCAGTAGCTGCTATACCTGAAGGTTTAATAGCTTTTACAACTGTTATTTTATCTATTGGTGTGTCGAAAATCAGCAAAGAAAATGGTTTAGTTAAAAATCTTTTAGCAGTTGAAACGCTGGGATCAGCTAATATTATATGTAGCGATAAAACTGGAACACTAACTGAAAATAAAATGACAGTAGTTGATGCCTATACAGCTAACAATAAAAAATTAATTGAAATTAAAGATGATGATAAAAGCCTGCTAGATTTAATTAAGATTTCTTGCTATTGCAATGATGCTCATATAACAGTTGAAAATGGCGCTTTTAAAGAAGTAGGAGATCCTACTGAAACAGGACTTTTAAGATTTGGTCTTAAATATAATATAGCCAAAAGTGAATTGCTAGCAAATCATAATATTCTTAGTTCATTGCCTTTTGATAGCAACAGAAAAATGATGTCGGTGCTAATTCAGGATAAAGACAATAAATTACTTATGTTCACCAAAGGCGCTCCTGACGTAATTATTAGCAAATGTAATAATATTGATAAAAAAGCAATTATGGATATTAACAATCAGTGAGCTTCTCAATCTTATAGAGTGTTAGCATTTGCTAAAAAAGAAGTTAAAAATAAAGATATAAATTTTGATGACGAAAATGATTTAACCTTTGTTGGTTTGATCGCTATGATTGATCCACCAAGAGCTAATGTAGCCGAAAGTATAAATCAAGCCAAAAAAGCTGGAATTAAAACAGTTATGATAACTGGCGATAATTTAATTACAGCTAAAGCTATCGCATCTTCATTAGGAATTTATGACTCTCAAGGTGATGACATATGCATTGATGGTTCAACTCTTAAAGATTGAGATGATGAAAAATTAAAAGCAAATGTCCAAAAAATTGCAGTTTATGCTCGCGTCAATCCAGAAGATAAACTAAGAATAGTCAAAGCATGACAATCATATGATAAAGTTGTTGCTATGACCGGCGATGGTGTAAATGATGCACCTGCCTTAAAGGCTAGTGATATTGGATGCGCTATGGGGATTACAGGCACCGATGTGTCTAAGCAATCTGCTGATTTAATTCTAACTGATGACAATTTCAATACAATTGTTAAATCAATCAAAAATGGGCGCTTAATATATGACAAAATAAAAATCATTATTATGAATCTTCTTGTTTCATCAGTAACAGAAGTATTTGTAATGCTAATTGGTTTAATAGCTTTCTATTTTGCTTTTAAATCATATTTTACAAATAGTGAATTTTATGTGTTTAGTGCTTCACAATTACTATGAATTAACTTATTAACACATGGCTTGCCAGCTATTGCCTTAGGGCTAATCGATTCAGGCAAAGATGTAATGAACAGAAAGCCATTTTCTAAAAAGGAAAGCCTTTTCGCTCGTGGTATGGGACTGGAATTACTATGACAGTCACTTGTCATTAGTTTGGTTTCATTATTATCATATTCTGGTGGTGCTCTTTATGCCATTCATTATAACAATGGCACTGACTTATTAGCAATTGCTTCTTCTTGCGCATTTATAACAATGGGTATAGCAACATCAATAAATAGTATCAATTTAATTAATGATAAGTCTATTTTTAAAAATAGTATTAAAAAATATTGGCTAGTTTTTGTGGCTGTTTCATTTTCAACTGTTTCAATATTAATAGTTGCTTTTGTACCTGCTATAGCTAATGTATTTAAAATGATTCCTTATATATTAAGTTTTCATAATGGTATTTTATTATCGTGGTCTATTCCGTTAGCATTTATTAATACTATTTGTTTTGAAGCTAAAAAAATATTTACTAATCTTTTACCAAAAAGACCGCAAAATTTAAATATTGCTTAATATACTATTTGTGGCTACATATAAAACAAAAAAATAGGCAATGCCTATTTTTTATTTTTTTAGCTTTTAAAGCTTGTAATTGATTGCGTCTCAATTTCTCTTGTGTATGATTTGTATTTTAATACAATTTTGGTTATTTTGGCAGTATTATTTGCTATATCTTTAACTAATTGGGCACCTGCAACATCAATTGTAATTTCTGTAGGAATATTCTTCTTACCCAAACCTTTTCCATATGTTTTAGGCAACATAATATCTATGTCATTTATTGTTACATCATTTAATGAAAAGTCAGCAGAAGTCTTACTATTTTTAAATTGATACAATGCATGTGGTATGCGTGTAGCAAACACTTTAAAAATATTAAATTCTTGATATATTGGATAAAATACGTTATAAAATTGGGCATTTGCTATAACATATTGATTTATTTCACCTAATTTCAAAGAATCTTCCGTTTCTCATTCAAAGGTCTGCTTTGCATTTTTGACTACTTCTATTTGATTATTGAATTGCTCAAATACACCTTTCAATTCATGCGATGTAATAGCATCGTTATAAACATTAAGCATAGTTTCATAGTTTCTGTTAATCTTTTTAATGATTGAATCAAATTCAGTTTTTATGCTATTTATTTGAATATTCAAGGTTTCAATTTTTTGATTGTATCACGCATTATCTTTAATAACCGCTGTATCATTTCACTCTTGTGAAATTTTATCAATTTCGGTTCTGAATTGGAGACATATATCTTTGAAGTTATAAAGAATATCTGATCGTTTAACAGCTTTTTGAGACTCATTTTCAATAGTTTTATATTGATTATCATCAAGTATAATCATTGATTGATTGAATAGAAAATTATACTTTACTGATTTATTATTTTCTTCATATTTCTTATATTCTGCCAATCAAGTTTTATAACCACTTTCAAGTTGCTTTTTCATTTCTTCCAATTCAGCACTAGTTACATTAGGAGAAAGTGATTTGGCTGGAATATCTGAATTTAACTCTAAAAAATCTTTATAGAATTGTTCATTATTTAAATCTGGATAAATAGTATAAGCACGCCCTATAACAACAAGAAAGTCTTCTGACATAACATGAATTTCCTTGCTTATTTTCTCAACATTTTTAAAGTTATCTATAAGCATTTTAAATTCAGGATTTTCAAGAATTTCATTTGCATTATTTATATATGTTTCAATTTTGGCATTTAGTTCTTTATAATTTTTATTACTATTAACATATGCGTCTTTATTAGCTAAAAAGTCATTGTAATTTGCTATAAAAGCATTTTTTCAAGCTATATATTTTGGATCATTTTGGTATTTTTCATCAAAAGCACCAGTGAAAGGCAATCTTTTATTATTTGGATTATAGAAATTTTCAAAATATGTTCACGTTGCCTTAGCAGCATTTAATAGTGATCTTTCAACAGTTTGATTAAATTTATCAATGGTTTCTTGTTTCACTTCTAAATTTGTTTGCAGTCTTTTTTCCAGTTTGCTAATTTCTGTTTTAATCATAGTAATTGCTGAACCATAAGGGGCAAATTTTAACTTTTTAGGATCTACTGAATGATCATAAAGCTCTTCAATCTCAACTTTTACAGCTTCAATTCTTTCTGCTAGTATTTTAGAAGCATCGATAAATGGCGCCATTTTATTATTAATAATTTTAGCGTGTTCTTTTAAATCATTTCATGCTTTTGTTAAATCATCAACGTTAGCAGAAGTGTCAGCACCTATTTTTTTCACCTTAGCAATAAGATTGCTGTGTTCATTTTTATCATTAACTAATGATGGGAATAATTTTAGACTTTCAACAACCTGATCGTGAAGCCCTAAATTAGCGTCAATATCTTTATAAAGTTTTTCATTAGTATCAAAAGTATTGTTTAAGGCAATAATTTCAGCATTTACTTCATCGATTGTAGATGCAGAATTATCAACTAATGATTGTGCATTAGCTAAAGCTTTTTTAACTTGTTCTTTAATTAACACAAGGTTAGGATTAGCAAAATCATTTAATTTATTATTAATTTCATTAATTTTAGCTTGTAATTTTTCTTTTGCTTCATTAAGAGCTGGTTCAGCAGGTTTATTTGGATTAGATGCTTTAATTTTTTCGTTAATTGTTTTAGCCAATTCATCTAAAGTTTTCTTAGCTGTTTTGAATTCATCAATATCACTAGTGGTTTGAGAACCTAATGCATTTAACTTATCATAGGCATTTTGAAAATTTTGACCATCAGCAGAATTTTTTAAAGTTGGATCTTTATCTAATTCAGCTGACAATTGTTTAGCATCTTCCATGCTTTTATT
>NZ_JNJV01000021.1 GCF_000702785.1 Mycoplasmopsis primatum ATCC 25948
TTTTATTTTTAATTGCTGCATCAATAATTACTTATGTTGTTTTAATTGAAAAAAATATTATTCCTTGAAAAAATATTTCATGATATGCTAATACATTTTTTGCATTCTAAAAACAGGCCAATATTAATGTAGCCTGTTTTATTTTTTCTTGTTGAACAAACTTATTCCTTAGGGAAGCATTGATTTTTTTTATCATCTTCTAGTTTAACAGCGTCAGCTATTTTCATTAGCATTTGTTTAGATTGTTCAAGGGCTTCTTTAGCCTTTGATGCTTTATCATATAAAGGTTTTAATTTATTTAATTCTGTAATTTTGAATAATTCATCTGTTTTAAGAACTAATTGGTTAAATTCATTAAGTAAATTATTTAACTTATTTTCTGTTAAAAAATTAATAATTTTTTCTTTGCTATCAGCATAATTAATAGAAATTTTATCTAAGGTGATATTTTTTAATTTATTAAAAAACGATAAATAATTTAATGTTTCTCAAAGCATACTGAATGTTGAATGAGAATGGTTATGGTTAGAACTAGCGCCTGTGTTGGAATCATAAACTTTAAGTAAATTAGCATTAAACTTATCTGGATCGATTAAAGTAGAATTTTTATATGTGATTAATGACGAATAAAGAACCTTATAATCTTCACTTATTCATTGAGCTCATTCTTTGCTTGTAAATTGTTGGTCATTTTGCTTAATCATTGGATTAGCATGATAAATAAGTTTAGAGTTATATATAGAGTTTTGATTATTGAATTCATCTAAAATTTTTGTATTGTTGTTATCAATTTGTGCAATTAAGTCAACAATTATTGAATTAATAGCCATAAATGTTTTATAAGTGATTGATTCGTTACTGAAATCGAAAAATGATTTATCAATAATTTTTTTTAATTCATCATTAGAAATAGCTTTTTCGTAAAATGACTTCATTAAATTTATTGGTTTTTGGACATTTTCATTGTTATTGTAAAAGTAGTTGATTAGATTTTCAAATATAGTTTCATTATAAAATGTTTTGGTTTCGTTATTTTCACTATGAAATTGTGAACCCTCTTTTTTTGCAAAAAAGTTGTTTTCTATTGCATTAATATGCTTAGCATATTGATCAATCAATTGAGTGATATCATTTTCTGACTTTTGAGAATTATTTTGACACTGACTCGAAATTAGGGGCATAATAATAGAAATAGGAGTAGCTGTAAAAGCAATTTTTATTAGTTTATTTTTCATAGTATAGATCTTTCTTTATTAACTATTATAGACTTAATCATTATAGCCTTAATTATATGAATATTAATATGATATAGCATTAATTATCTTTTATTTATTGATTTTTTTAATATGATAGTATAGTATAAATTTTTTATGGAGTATAAACTATGAAAAAATTCACTATTATTGGTAATTGAAAAATGAATAAAACTTTTGCTGAAACTTTAGAATTTTTTGAAGAATTTGAAATTAAATACAAGAAATTTATTAAGAAAAATCCTCATTTAGTTCCTTATATTAATAACAACACTTTTGTGGTAAGCCCCCCTCAATGCAACTTATCTGCTTATTTTACGAACAAAATACCTGAACTTAAATTATGCAGCCAAAATATGTCTAAAAATATTGATGGGGCTTTTACAGGTGAAGTTAGTGCTAGAATGCTTGAAGATTTAAATGTAACATATGCTTTATGTGGTCATTCAGAAAGAAGAAGATATCATTCGCATCATGAAAACGATGAAGCTACACACCTTAAAATTATTCAATCAGTTAAACATAACATAACACCAGTAATATGTATTGGTGAATCAAAAGAAAATAGGGACGCCGGCAAAACTGAAATAACCATTCAAAAGCAACTTAATATTTTACTTAATGAAGTTAATATAGATAAAGTTATTATTGCATACGAACCTGTTTGGTCAATCGGAACAGGCATAACACCCACACCAGAAGAAGTGGAAAATGTTTGTGCTCTAATTCACAAATTAACAAGCAAAAATGTGCCTGTTTTATATGGTGGCAGCATAACAGACAAAAATATAAATGATTTTACTAATTTGCCTAATTTAAACGGGTTTTTAGTTGGATCGGCAAGCCTTAATGTTGATACTTTTTTAAAATTAATTTCAATTAATGATGAAGGCAAATTTCCTATCGAATAACAAATAACATATTAAAAAATCTTGCATAAATGTGCAAGATTTTAAAATTCAATGACTCTGCTCTTATGACATGTAAGATAAATAATTTGGCGTTCCTTTGAGATTTCTTTAACTAACTGTTTTGCTCTTTGCAAATGTTCATCATCTAAAGCAACAAAAGGGTCATCCATAATAACAAATGATTTAGGAATATTTTTTTGTTTTTCTAAATTATCAATCATTGCGAGACGATAACACAAAGCGATTATTGCTTTATATCCAGAACTTAAATATTCACAATTAACAAATTTACCATTTATCTTAATTTGTATTTCATAATTTTGTACTAATCTAATATCTTCTTTTAATACTATTTTTAAAACATCTATATATTTATCAAATTCCTTTTTTACTGGCGCAAAGTATTTAGCATCAAAGTTTTCTTTTGCTATTTTCATAAAGTCGATCGCTTTATTAATTAACCAATTTCTTTTTTCAAAATTCTCTTTTTTATGTTTAATTAGTTTGTACTCTTCAAGTAATGTTTCTTCATTGTTTATTAAATTATATGCATCCTTAATTTTATTTAAAAGCATAATTTTTTCATTGAGTAAGATTCCTATTCTATCTTTAATATTCTTAACTTCCGCGTTTTTTTCGCCTAAACTATCTAATTCAGTAACAATTTTTTCAATTTCATTTTCTAATTTACTAATGTTTTTTCTTTGAAAATATACCTTCTTATTAAGTCTTACATATTCTCTTACATCATATTTTAATTGATCTAATGAAGTTCTAAATTCTTCAAAAAGCGAGTAGGAAGCAAAAAAGTTTTTGATTATATTATTATTTTTAGCAATTGTTGAATTATTATCATTTATTTCTTTTACTATTTTTTGATATTTTAAATATTTATCAAAATCACTTCTAATTTTTTTATATACATCATCATAGCTATTTGCATTATTATCAGCATTGTGAGAGTATTTTATTAGAATCTTTGAAATTTTCAAATCATGATTATTTATCTCTTCTTTTTTATATGAGAGACGCTTTATTTTCTTTTTAGTTATACAATAAAAAATACAGATAATAAGTCCTAGTAAAACACCGGTGCAAAGTACGCTAATAGCTATCAGAATTCATTTAGTTAAAAATAAACAAGCGCCACTGGTTGTTAATAATAGAGATAATATTAATAAACTTATAAAAATTTTTGAATTTCTTTGATTGATAACTTTGGAATTTTCAATTTTTGTGCTATTTTGTGTTTCTAATGAACGTTTATCATTTATTTCTTTTTCTAAGCAATCAAGATCACTAGTTATTTCATTTTTTTCAAAGTTCATAAAAATCTTTCTTTCAGAAAAATCTTCATATTCACTTAATTTATTATTGTTGATGGCTTCGAGATTTTGATTCTCAGATATCATTTGATAAATTTCATTTAGGCCATAATTAGTTGGAACACTATTTTTAAACATCTTATTTAGTTTTATAAATTTATTATTTTCATCAGTAGTAAGATCATAGTATTTTAATTCTCTTTGCAAGTTATTTTTTTGTTCGCTTAATTGTAAAACACCATATAACTTATTCAATTCATTTAAATTTTGATTTTGTTCATTTTCCAGCTTTTTAACGTCTTCTTTGGCCTTATCTATATCTGATAAGCGTAATTCAATACTTGCTATCTTTTCTTTAATATCTTTGTATTCTTTTTTTGAACGTGTATCTGTACTATATAAGATTTTAGCATCATTTATTTTTCTTATAGCATCTTCATATTCGATAAAGTAATTATCGTTAGATACTGATGCGTTTATAGCAGCGGAAATTGAATTGGTAGAACTTACATCAATTTCATCACTTGATATAAAATAAAACTTTTTAAACGATTCTTTATCTATTGGCAAAATTTCAGACATTATTTTTTGAGTTTCATTAATATCTATTGTTTTGCTATTTATTGAAAGCTCACATTTATCTTTTGATAATGATTTAGCATCAAAAATCCTAAATATTTCATATGTTTTATTATTAAATTCAAAATTTAAATTACCACTGAATTGGCTTTTTCCAATAGGTGTATATTTAATTCTATCATTAGCATCATTTTTAGCTCTTTCAAAGCCATAAAGCATCGAAATTATAAAATTGGAAAAAGTAGTTTTACCGTAACCATTTTTTTCATAAAAAAAGGTAGCATCTTTGTTAAAAGATATTTCAAAGTCTTCTAATTTGCCAAATTCTTTGATATAACAATTTGTTAATTTCATTATGAAATATTTTCTCCTTTCAATGCTGTAATACCAATTTGGATGATTTCTTGTTTTTCATCCTCGCTTAGTGTAGGGTCATTCTTAACTACTTTTATAAAGTTTCCAACTAGTGTCAAGTCATTATTATATTGTGCGTAATCTATAAAAGGTTTAGTAGCATTTTTAATATCAACTAAAAAACAATCATTATTGAAATAATTTTTAACATCGTCAGTTATTTTATTTAAATCTACTGATGATGTTCCAGTTAATATAAATCTATAAATATTTTCTTTTTTTATTTCAACTTCAGTTTTAATTTTATGATAGATTTCAAGAGCTTTGCTTAGACCTGTTACATCAATTTCTTTTACATCAATAGTTCTTTTAGAAAAAGGAATAAACTCGTGATTAACCTTTTTATTTTCAATATTTATAACATAAAAACCTTTTTTGCCGATTTCATCAAATCCTCGCGGTTCCAAACAACCCGAATATTGAAAAATTCCTCTGTCATCTAAAATACCGCCATATGCATTGTGAATGTGTCCAAGAGCCAAATAATCAATATTTTTATTTTGCAAACTTTTAATATTTATATAGTATCTGTCAGTATTATTTTGAATATCGCCATGCAGAACCACAATGTTTATTTTTTCCTTATTTAGCCTTAAATCAGGCGAATTAAGATTATTTATACCTATTTCTATGCCACTGATTACAACATTGTCTGAGGCATCATACGATTTAAAAAAATTTCTTGAAAATCTTTTAAGATTATCAAAAGGATTTTTTTCAGTTTCCATTTCGTATAAATCGTGGTTTCCTCTTAAATAATAGAATACAATATTTGAATTATGCTCTATAAGGTCATAAAAATAATCCCTATCTTCTTGACGTGGATTTTGATTATCAAAAATATCACCAGCTAAAATGATGTGTTGAATATCATTATTTTTTGCATAATCAATCATTCTTTTAAAAGTTTCTTTGATTTCTGATTGTCTAATTTTTGACCTTTGATAATCAAATTTATTTTCAATTTTTGAACCAAAATGTATATCAGCGGTATGGATTATTTTCATATGGAACCTTTCTTTTTATTTTTAATTATACTAACATTAAGAATTTAATATAAAGCCAATTATTTTAGAAAATAAAAAATGCCTTATGAGCATTTTTTAGTAGCCATCATTTGATTCTTTACCTTCAATAATGGCTATCGATCTACTTGTACCAAAGCGAGTAGCACCAGCTTTATACATAGCAACCATATCATTTTTGTTTGAAATACCACCTGCTGCCTTAATTAATAATTGGTCACCACAAATACTTTTCATTAATTTAATATCATCTAATGATGCACCCCTTGTGCTGAAACCAGTAGAAGTTTTAATAAATTCAGCTCCAGATTTCATAACTATTTCAGTAGCTTTTTTAATTTCATCATCAGTTAATAGTGCAGTTTCAATTATTACTTTTAGTATATGCTTGCCACATGCTTTTTTAACAGCCTTGATGTCTTCAAGTACATAATTATAGTCATGATCCTTCATTTTTCCAATGTGGATTACCATATCTATTTCATCAGCGCCAGCTTTGATAGCTTCAGCAGCTTCAAAAGCTTTACATTGTGTAAGCATAGTTCCTAATGGAAAACCAATAACAGAGGTTATACCAACCTTTGTGCCTTTAAGTTTACTTTTTGCATATGGAACATATGATGAATTAACACATATGGTTTTGAAATTATATTGTATAGCTTCGGCAATAATTTTATCAATATCAGCTTGCTTAGCATCAGCTTTTAAGTAGGTATGATCAACCATTTGATTGTAATTAACTTCCATGCTTTCCTTTCAGTTTATTATTATTTTAATTTATCAATAATTATTTTGTTTTCAACAACTTTTTTATTAATTTTATATGCTTGTTTTAATTCGTTAACAAGTTGTTCATCAATAGGTTTAGATGAATAAAGAGTGAACAATTTTTCGCCTTTTTTAACTGTTTCATTGGTCTTTTTGTGTAAAGTAATTCCTGCTTCAAAATCAATTGAATCTTCCTTAGTAGCGCGACCAGCTCCTAGTTTCATCGCAACGATTCCAAATGTTAGAGCATCAAAAATTTCTAAATATCCATCACCAGTTGCTTTTACTTCAAGACTATATTTTGGAGACCAAAACGAATCACTTTTTAGCGCATCAACATCACCGCCTTGTAGCGCAATAAATTCATAGAACTTTTCAAGAGCTTTCCCATTTTTGATAACTTCATCGACCATTTTATGGCCTTCTTCATAAGTTTTAGCAATTTTTGCTTGTAACATAATAGTAGCACACGATGAATAAACTAATTCATTAAAGTCGGCTGGTCCATTACCTTGAAGTGTTCTAATAGCCTCTAAAACTTCGTTTTTATTTCCAATTTCACGTCCGATTGGTCTAGACATATTGGTGATTTCTGCTCTAACATCCACACCAAGTTCTTTACCAATTGATATCATTGTTTTAGCTAATTCTCTTGCAGATTCTGGTGTTTTCATAAAAGCACCATTTCCGCATTTAACATCGAGTAAAATAGCATCACTACCAGTAGCCAACTTTTTGCTCATAATACTTGAAGCAATTAATGGAATAGATTCAACACAAGAAGTAACATCTCTTAGTGCATATAATCTTTTATCAGCGGGCACTAATGATGCGCTTTGACCAATGACAGCAATTTTATGTTCTTTAACTTGTTTAATAAATTGACTATCACTTAATTCAACACTAAAACCAGGAATTGATTCCAATTTATCTATTGTTCCACCAGTGTGTCCTAAACCTCTACCAGACATTTTAGCTACTGGAGCACCTAATGCTGCACAAATAGGAGCAACTGCTAATGTGGTTTTATCTCCTACACCACCAGTAGAGTGTTTATCAACTTTTATCCCAGGGATAGATGATAAGTTCATTGTATCACCTGAGTGCATCATTACCTTAGTAAAGTAAGCTAATTCAGCAGGTTTCATACCTTGAAACATAACAGCCATTAAAAAGGCTGACATTTGATAATCAGGAGTTTTACCTTCAACATATGAACTTAGTAAAAAGTTAATCTCATTTTTATCTAATTCTTTTCCGAGTCTTTTCTTTTCAATCAAGTCAACAACGCGCATTTATTTTTTCTCCTTTTTCTCAAATTAAGCTAATTCAAGAGCTATTTTCATCATATTTTTAAACGCAGTTTGTCTTTCTTCTGGTGTTGTTTCTTCATGTGTCACTAAATTATCACTAATAGTTAATAAGCAAGCTGCTTGCTTACCTAATTTTTCAGCATTAGTAAATAAAGCATAGCTTTCCATTTCAACACATTGAGCATTTGAGTCAGCAATTCTTTTTTCAAGAGGCACTGATGAATAAAATACATCAGATGAGTGAGTTCTTACTTCTTTTAATGGAATTTCTAATTTAGCAGCAGCTTTTTTAATTTCTTCATTCAACTTCATACTTGGCAATGCTACATATGAGTGGTCATTAAGCACAAGTTTTCTAAAAGCATTAGCATCAGCATATGCTGAATCTACTAATACAGTATCATATAAGTCTAAATCTTTGGTGTATGCTCCGGCTGAACCAATTCTAATAATTTTTTCAACTCCATAAAAATTGAATAATTCATAACTATATATTCCAATTGATGGGCAACCCATACCGCTAGCAGCTATGGTTACTCTGTTTCCTTTATATGTACCTGTGTACATTAATACATTTCTTACTGAACTTACTAATTCATAACCTTCATCTAAAAAAGTTTCAGCAATAAATTTTGCTCTTAAAGGGTCTCCAGGCATAAGCACTAGCTTAGCAATAGATCCTTTAGGTGCATTTATATGTGGTGTCATAATTAAGTCTCCTTATTTTCATAATAAACATAGATATATTTTTTTTGTTATAAGTTTGATATTTTTTATAAAAAACTCATTACTTTGTTATTTTATCATATTAGGTTATTTATGGTTATTTATATGTTGTAGGTGTTAGATATAAAGTGGAAATATTTCAAAGTCAAAAACCATAGTTTTTTTGCCATCAGTGTATTTGTTAATTAATCATTTTTTAATTACAACACTTATTTATTGATGTTTTATTTTATGCTTCGCAATACATATAAAGGAAAAAAATGACAAAAATACGCAATTTTTCTCAAATTTGTTCGTTTTAATACAGAAAATGCTTATGTTGAACATTTCATTAATTTAATATAATGAATAAACGAATATTTTGCATTTAAAATATTTAATCATAAGGATGCTATGAACAAAATAAAAGAATTAGGAAAAGTATTTACTCCACTAAATATTGTTGAAATGATGCTAGATCATATCCAGTACAACAGTTCAATAATATTAAAAAAACATATCATTGACAACTCATGCGGTGATGGCGCTTTTCTAATAGAAATTGTTAAAAGATACTGTGCAGAATATTATAAATATAATAAAACATATGATGGTATAGAATATGAATTACAAACATATATTCATGGTATTGAAATTGATTATAAAAATTGAGAAAATTGCCTAGCAAATCTTAACGAATTAGTCTGTGAATTAGGCATTAAAGATATAAAGTGAGATATCATTAATAATGATTCTCTAAATATTTCTAAATATGATAACAAAATGGATTATGTTGTAGGTAATCCACCATATGTTAGAGTGCACAATCTAAAAGATAAATTTACAACTGTAAAAAGTATGAAGTTTTCAAATATTGGTATGACAGACTTATTTATTGTGTTTTATGAAATAGGCATTAAGATGCTTAATGATCACGGTTTGCTTTCATATATAACACCATCATCTATTGTCAATAGCAAAGCGGGCTTATCATTTAGGAAATATATTATTAAAAACCAAATGTTAGAAAGTTTTATTAATTTAAAACATATGCAACCTTTTGCTGGTATTACAACATATACTGGGATATTCACACTCATTAAAAACTTTAATCAATCGAAAGTTAAGTACTATGAATATCATAATAATAATCTTAATTTGATATCTACATTAGAAGCAAGTGATTTTTTTATAAATGAAATATTTTATTTTGGAGATAAAAGAATACTTAACAAGTTGAAAAAAATTTTAAATTATGATTTAACTCAAGATCAATTCAATATTAGTGTAAAAAATGGTTTAGCAACATTATTAGATAATGTGTTTATTAGAGATCTTTTTGACTTTAAATCTCAAAATATAATTCCTATTTTTAAAGGTTCAACCAATAAACAAAAACATGCTATTTTTCCTTATAACGATAACGGTGATCTCATTAAATTCAAAGAGTTAGATATAAATGTTCAAAACTATTTATTACAGCATAAAAGTCAACTTGAAAAAAGAAGCATAGATAAAAACATGCCTTGGTATGCATATGGAAGAAGTCAGGGTCTTAAGGATGTTTATAAGCCAAAAATAATAATTAATACATTATTAAAAAATGTTAAAGACATAAAACTCAATAATATTAATTCTGGTTCCGGAATATATTCTGGTTTATATATTTTAGGAAATGTCACAGTAGAAAATTTAAGAACAATTTTAAATGAAGACTTTATTAAATATGTTCAACTGCTAGGTAAATACAAAAATGGAGGTTATTACACTTTTTCTTCTAATGACTTAAAAAAATTTTTAATTTATTCATTAAATGAAAAAGTGAAATGATATGAATAATGAATTATTAGAAGTGTTAAAAGAAAGTTTTCATTTATATATCACTGGTGGCGCAAGAAGCAACCAAAAACTAAAACCATTGCACGGCAAAATAGCAACTGATTTTGAAAAAATATTGAATAGCCTAGATAACCATAAAAGCAATATTTATAGATGTTTTAGTTTAAATGCTCAAAACGGAAAAGAAAAAGTAATCAAAGGGAGATATATAGATAAAGTTGTTGATATAACAGTCCAAAAAAATGACAAAATTATAGCTGGGATCTCTGTTGAATTTGTTATGTCCAATTTTAAACAAAACAAAAATAATTATTTTGAAAATATGTTGGGCGAAACAGCAAATATTAGATCCAATAATTATTCATATTATCAAATTTTTATTACGCCTGATGTAATGCCATATTATACATACAGTGGAATAATTAAAAAATGAGAAAAAATTTCTGTGGATGACTTACACAAATATATTGTTTTATCAAGTGATAACAGCAACAAGTTCTTTCATACCCCTGATAAGATCTATTTAGGTTTAATTCATTTGCCTATTCCTAATGTTAAACTCTATAGCGACTATCAAAAGTATTTTGAAAAAAATTTTAACTTTAATATTTCATATTCGAAGTTAGATTTTCCATTAGATAAATGTGGCAATATTCTTATTTACAATGATTACGAAGAATTTGTTAACAAAGTATCACATCATATTTTGTCACTATAAGTTGAAGTGTGCTCCTTTAAAATCAATGTGAAAAAATTCCAAAATAGATATGGTATTTTTATACAAAAATAATTAATATTTTTGAAATTTATAATATTATTGTATAGCTTTGTAGCAAATGGCTAAAATTCAGATACAAAAGGAGAATAATGATGCGCAAAAAAGGTATAGTTTTTAGTGACGTTGATGGAACAATTTACACTCGTGATAATTACGTTTCAAATTTCAATTTAGATATTATAAAATCCTTTAAAATTAGTTTTAATATAGCTACTGGTAATCCAATTTGTCCTAGAATGATTAAATTAGCAAAATTAACAAATGCAGATTATATTATTGGCTCATCTGGTGCCCAAATTTATGATTATAAACATAATAAATTTGTTAAGGAAGATTATATTGAACCAGATACTGTTAAGAAGATTTTTGAAATTTTTAGAAAAAACAATGTTCCAGCAGCTGCTTGATCAAGTGAAATATTTTATGTATTTAGAGAACAAGAAAAAGAATTTTTAAATAAAATTTATTTTAGATATGAAAGTTTTGAACAGTTCACTATTTACAAAGGTGAAAGCGATATAAAACCAATAGCTAAAATGGAAGTATATTTTGAACATATCGATAATGTAGATGACTTAATGGCTGATCTTCGAAAACTTAATTGTAGATTAATAAAAACACATATGAATCTTGAAATTTTACCGCCAAACGAATCAAAAGGTGAAGCAATTATGTGAATGCTTAAAAATATTTTTATTAATCATTCACCTGATGAAATTATGGTAATAGGCGATAGTGAAAACGACTTTTCAATGTTTAAAAAGTTTAATTATTCATACGCAATGGACAACGCAAAAGATGAAGTTAAAAAAGAGGCTAAATTCGTAACAAAAGATGTTCAAGAACATGGCTTAGGGCACGCTATACTTGATTATATGCAAAAATTTGATAAAGAATTTAATGATAAAAATAATAATTAGAAAATTGCCGTATTTGCTATTAAAACAAGTAAATAAGGCAATTTTAATTAATTTTCAAAAACATGTTTTAGCAATATATGTTTGCTAAAATTACTATATTAGTTTAGGGGAGCATAAAATGGCTAAATTTATTGATGAAATTAAATTAACATTAATAGCCGGTAAAGGCGGCGACGGAATAATATCATTTCGTCGTGAAGCGCACGTTGATAAAGGTGGCCCAGATGGAGGCGACGGCGGTAAAGGAGGAAATATTTATTTTGTTGGTGACTATGGCAAAAATACTCTTTTATCCCTTTATGGAAATAAACAAATAGTAGCGCAAGATGGAATTAATGGCGGCCCTAAAAATTTATATGGAGCAGCCGGTAAAAGCACTTATGTAAAAGTTCCAGTTGGCACAATTGTTTATGATGGCAAAAAAATAGTTGCTGATATTGTTGATGAAAAACCTTATTTGGTTGCGCAAGGTGGAAATGGTGGACGTGGAAATACTAAATTTAAATCACCAAGAAATACTGCTCCTAGAATTTGTGAAAATGGAACCAAGGGTCAACAATATTTAGCTCATATAGTCTTGAAAGTTATGTCTGACGTTGGTTTAATAGGAAAACCTAGTGCTGGTAAAAGCACGCTTTTAAGTGTATTATCAAATGCAAAAGCTAGAATTGCTGACTATGATTTTACAACCTTAGTGCCCCAATTGGGATTAGTAAAATATTATGATAATTCATTTACAATAGCAGACTTGCCTGGTTTAATTAAAGGTGCATCGATGGGTAAAGGTTTGGGTTTTCAATTTTTAAGACATATTGAAAGATGTAAAATAATTGCTCACATTATTGACTTTGGCTCTGTCGAAAAAGATCCTATTTTAGATTATGAAACAATTGTTAATGAATTAAAATCATATAGTAGGATTTTAGCTAATAAACAACAATTAATTGTGGCTAACAAAATTGATATGCCTAGTGCAAAGAGCCACCTTGAAAAATTTAAAAAAATGTTTCCTAATTTGAAAATAGTTGAAATAAGTGCTATTGAAAGAAAGAACCTTGATGTTTTAAAAGAAACCATATGGCATATGCTAAATGATCATGCTGCTAATAATATCGACGAAGAAATTGAAGAAGAAATGGTTGAAATTAAATTAGAAGAAGATTATAAAATCAATAATATATACAAAGGTTTTTATGAAATAACTGGCCCTAAAATTGAAGAAATCTATCAAAAAGTTCCCTTAGTTAGTTATGATAATTTATTAAGATTTAATAATTTACTCAAAAAAATAGGTGTTTGAGATGATTTACTTAAAAAAAACATACAACCAGGTGATACTGTTAGAATATTAGATTATGAATTTGAATGGGATGGAGAATTATAATAATTTGTCTTTAAAACAGTTAAATAAAGAAATTAACTAAGTGAATTTTGATTCGCCATCTGTGTGCTCTATTAATGATATTTTGATACTTATATTAATTTTTAAATTATAATTTAAGATAGTATTTTAATTTGATTAACATAAAGGAGCATTTATGAAATTCAGCAAAATTATTAAATCTTTTAGTTATAAAGAATTTAGCGAAAATATTTTTAAAGAATTTGATGATCAAATTAGACGAAAAAGCAATTCAATTGTGTCTTTTGTGGCTTCAAGCGCATTAGATGGTTTTTTTGACCTTGTTAAATTTAATAATAAAAAAGGTTTAATTTTTCTTGACCATCTTAAATTTGCTTTTAATAGCGAATTTTTAAACATTGGCAAGTCAAATACTAATTCTATGTATCACAGACTTAAAAATAAATTTTTTATTCCTAATGATGTTGATGATAAAAGAATTATTTATCCAGAAGTTTTTTTCAAAAAAACTTCACCATATGAAAGCAACTTTTTCAAACCAATTAATTTTATGATCCTAGAATTAGGCAAAAATGGTGAATTAGATTATTTATCAGAAATTAAAGACCCTAAAGAGCTTTCAGGCGAAAATAAAACAAATGATTATGTCAAAGGTCAATTAGCTATTTATAATAACGGCAATTCAGACAAAATCTTTAACATTAGTGGCAATCTTATATTCCAAGCAGACAGAATTCTTTTAATAGCTAAAGGTGTTGATAAAATTGACGCTGTGTATAGAACTATAATGCAAAATAGTTATAATCCTGATTTTCCTGCTTCTATTTTATCATTTCATAAAAACGTTTCAATTGTGTTTGATTCAGAAATATCGCATATTATTAAGATTTAATGAATTGTAATTGAAATAGACAAAATAGGATCGAGTTTTTATAACTTGGGTCTATTTTTTTACATTCAGCAAGGATTAAATACATATGTAATAAGTATTTAAATTGCTCTATATCTATAGCATAAATTTCGGTTTATAGCTATTTATGAATCATGTAAACAAAACTTATAATCTTTCAAAAGTTTCGGAATTTTACAAGAGAACATAGCAAAACACTGACGGAATTATAAGAATGCGAAAGTTCTTATGTGATATAAATAAAAACAAAAAATATTCTTTGGCGTTAGAGTTATATTAGCTTATGATAACATGTATAAGTAATCGAATGATGGATACGCTTATACATTATGAGAATTTACTTATTTGGATTAAGTTGTAGTTCATCTTAAAAAGAGGTTTTTACCTCTTTTTAATATATTTTTTGCACTTTGATTACTATGTCCAATAGTGTACTTAGATTAGTGATTATTAAAGATAAATAGCTAATTACAAGTTTCAAATTTGCGGAATATTAATACAAAAAAATTAAAAACCGGTCACCAAAAGTCAAAAATGTTGGTCACTTAAAGTTAAAAATATTGGTCAATGTGATAAAATAATTATGCTAATTGGGAGAAAAAATGGATAATTTAATAGATAGAAAAAACTATAGAAATAGAATTGTTGATTCGCTTATAGATAAATATTTAAAAATATTTGGAGCAATTTGCATAGAAGGTCCTAAATGATGTGGGAAGACATGAACTTCATCATATCATGCAAACAGCGGTTTTTTTGTGGGTGATCCAAGCGGTAATTTTTCTAATAGATTATTTGCACAATTAGAACCATATTCTGTATTGGAAGGTGATAAGCCGCGATTAATTGATGAATGACAAGAAGTACCTAGTTTATGAGATGCAACAAGAGCATATATAGATAAAAATAATAAAAATGGTCAAATTATTTTAACTGGTTCCTCAACTCCACAAATAAAAGGAATATTACACAGTGGTACTGGCAGAATAAAAAGTATAAAAATGAATACAATGTCCCTTTATGAATCAGGGAATTCAGATGGTCAATTTTCTTTGAATGATTTAATACAGAATAAGTTTAAGCCATCAATATTAAAAGAAACAACACTTAAAGAAATAGCATATTTAATCACAAGAGGTGGCTGGCCTAAAAATTTAAATGTTAGTGAAGATGAATGTTTTGAAGTTGCAAATAGCTATATTGAAAATATTGTAAAAATAGATTTGAAACAAATCGATAAAGACATTGAATATAATGAGCAAAAAATAAAACTAATATTGAAATCATTGGCTAGAAACGAATCTACTACAATATCAAACCAAAGTATTCTTAGTGATATATTAGAAAATGATAAAGAATCAATCAGCAAAAATACGTTAGTGAAATATTTAAATATTTTAAATAGAATGTTTCTCTTTAATAATCATGAGCCTTATTCTCCCAATGTTAGATCGTCACTAAGAGTAAAGCAAATGGAAAAAAGACATTTTTTCGATCCAGCAATAGCTTGTGCTCTTCTTAAATTGAATTCAAAAAAACTTATTCAAGATTTGCATACAATGGGTTTTATGTTTGAAGCAATGGTCGAAAGAGATTTATCTATTTATGCGCAATCTTTAAATGCTAACATTTTTCATTATCAAGACTATAAAGGCAATGAAATTGATGCTGTTATTGAATTAGAAGACGGAAATTGATGTGCCTTTGAAATTAAATTAGGAATAAACCAAGTAGAAAAAGCTTCAAGTAATTTAACAAGAATATGCTCTGATATTGTAAAAAACGGCGGGAAGGAGCCTATTTTAAAATGCGTTATTTATGGTTCAGGGAACAAAGCATATAAGAATAGTGATAATGTTTTTATTTTGCCTATAACATCGCTAAAAAATTAATTAACAAGTAAAATTTAGGACCTTATAAGCTCCATATATACGTTTTGCCACCTTTTCCTATATTTTGCTGAATTAGCTGCTTTATAAAAAAATAACATATTGGTTATCCCGAGTTTCCCAGTTGAAAATTTAAAAATTCCATATAAACCTTATTTATAGGCTTATATGGAATTTTTGGTATTTTTAATTACAATGTAAAACTTTCTCTATTATTTTAAAATTTGAATAATTTTCAGCATTGCTACCACTATTTTCGTACCATTTTTCAATAATAGTTCCATCTATTTTCTTAACAAACACATTTGCAGAATTAACAGCTTCAATAAGTGAATTATTTGTAAATTTATATATAACACCTTCATCTTTCATTTTTTTATTTAAGATATATAGTGTAAATTTCAACACAACAAGTGATAGAAA
>NZ_JNJV01000022.1 GCF_000702785.1 Mycoplasmopsis primatum ATCC 25948
TAATATATTCTTGTCAATTTTCAATGTATGGAATATTGTACTCCACACATAATTTTTTAATTATTTTGATTCATTCACCATATGATATTTGATTTGTAATGCCGTCATTAGGAAAGGTGTTTTGACTTAATACAATTAGGTAGTGTAAAAAAGCATGTTCCTCTAATGTGACTATTATAGAATCTGTGTTCAAATATTTTTGGGCTATTAAAGAATCGTTTCATAACAGTGCGCCAGAAATATAGATTTCTATAATATGGTGGCGATTGTATTTTCACATCATACCCTTTGATGTTTTGACGCGATAATTTTTATAGTAATTTGAAATCTTTAATTTGTTATATTTATCAATAGGATGATTAAGTGATATTTGTTTAATAACATCAAAATATCACTTTTCAGCCATCTTGTTGATTTCTAATTTCGATAAGTTATTATATTCATTTTTCATACTTAAAATTAACAAATACTTCTATAAAACAATTTAAAAAAGAAATTATTACAATGTTGCTAAAATTACACCATACGTAATAGCAAAAGTAACTAAAACTGTTAATATGTCAGTAATAACATTTATAAGAACAGCCGATACAGATGATGGATCTTTTTTAGCCTTAACTAATATAATTGGAAACAAAACACCAAATAATGATGTAAGCACACTAACTACTAATAAAGCAATTGATGTACCAGCGATTATTGCTAAATATGAAACTTTTTGAGTACCTAATAAATCTTTTGAAGCAGAAAAATAAATTCCAAGTCTAGCGAAGTTAATAGCGAATAGAACAATACCAATAACAAGACCAACTAAGAGTTCTTTTCATATAACTTTACCAAAGTCTTTCTTTTCGATTTCATGCAGTGCAAGTGCTCTGGAAATACTAATGTTAGATTGCATTCCAACATTACTTGTAGCATTTCCTAAAACTGGAATTATAGCAGCAAAAGCTATTGTTAGACCTGCTGCTGTGTTTGATGCTATAGTTTTATCTTGGTTAGTTAAAACTTTTGATAGTGTTCAGTGAATAATAATTTGAGTAACTGTTGATAATAAAAGCAAAATTGATAGTCATAGGATACGCGATTGAACTATTTTATATCATGGGGTTTTAATATATTCACTTTCGGCTGCTTTTTTATTAATACCAGCCATTTTATACAAGTCTTCTGTAACTTCTTCTTGAATGACGTCTATTACATCATCACTAGTTATCATACCAATTAATCTTTTTTCATGATTAACAACAGGCAAAACAGACATATCATGTTCGCTAAAAATTTTTGCCGCATTTTCTTTTTTCTCACTAGTAAAAACATAAGCAACTGGTGAGTAAATGTCATCAATTTTATCATTAGGGTTAGCAAACGCTATTTCTTCCAGAGTCAATGCTCCAAGCAGTTGGTTTGTATTATTTATTACATAGTAATAATGAACAAGTTCTTTTTTATTCTTATTATAATCTCTACGAATTTTATTAAGAGCTTGTTCACAAGTATATGAATTCGGTAAGCTTGATATATCAATACTCATAATGCTGCCAACTTCATCATCATTGTAGCTAAGAAGTTTATTTAATTCACTTCTTTTTTCACTATTTGTATAAGCTAAAACCTTGCTAGCAACATTAGCGGGCAACTCATCAAGTACATCAACTAATTCATCGCTTTGCAACTCTTGTAAAAGTTTCATACCTCATTCTTCTGTAAAACTTTTAGCTAATTCAACCTGTGTGTCTTCATCAAGATAACTATAAATAGAAGCAGCTGAAGCAGTAGTTAATAGGCGCAAGAATGTTAATTGTTCATTTAATTCTAATGTTTCTACCGATGCCGCTATATCAGCATCAGGATAATTATCAATTAAATCCCTTGCCCCTTTAATATCTAATTCTTTAATAATTCTCTTAAGTTCAATAATGTTATATGAACTCTCATGAGTGTGTTCTTCTGACATTTTAATCCTTTAAATATTTAATTAATTGTTCTTGAAATTGTTCAATTTTTACATTGTAAAATATTCCGTTTTTTATAAGTTTTATATGGCCAGTTTCTTCTGAAACAACAATTGTGGTGGCATCACATAACTCACTGATACCCATAGCAGCTCTATGACGCGCTCCATATTGGTTGTCGATTGACTTCTTAGTTATTTTGTAAAAAGTAGCAGCATAGTAAATTTTATTATCTCTAATTATTACAGCGCCATCGTGTAGTGGCGAGTATTTATTAAAAATCGAAATAAGCAAACTAGATGATATATTTGCATCAATAATTACACCGTCAGTTCTTAAATTTTCAATATTATCATTATTTTCAATTGTAATTAAAGCGCCAACTTTATTTTTAGATAAAAATTCAACAGCTTCACGAAGTTGGTTTATTAATCTAATTTGTGTGCTTTTGCCCAATTTATTGTAGCGAGATTTCTTAATTTTAGTATTAAAAAGATTGATGATGCTTGGCAAAGACACAATGATTAAAATTAATATCGCAATAGTTAATATTGCTATTTCTATACCAAAACTCATTATTTGCCGCCCATATCTCAATTACCTAAACTACCAATTAGCGAGGCTATAATAATTGATGCAATTAATATACAAATGCAAGCAGCAATTGATATTCATTTGAGCATTGTCATTTTTTTCTTTTCTTCAGGACTCATTTGTTTAGCTGCTAATTTGCAAAAAGGATCTTCACAAATTTTCTTAATTGGAATATCTTCTTCTCTAATTAGCGCTGGGTTATTTAGCTCTTCTATATTTTCATTATGCAATTTTTGCAATAAATTTCGTCTTTTTTCTATTCTAACTTTTGCTACTTCTGGGTCTCTTTCAATTGAAGCCATATTTTCTCCTTAGATTGAATTATAAATATAAATATTATATTTTTATTATACTTTAAATATTAATAATAATCTTATGTTTATATAAACAACAAATAATGCCCAAAAAACCATCAAAATATTAAATAAAAGGCTGTTTTATAGCCTTTTATGTTAAGCAGATTGAGTCAAAACTTTTGGCTCAATATCATTTAGTTTTTCTTTTTTACTATAGTAGTAGTAAAGAATTATTTGCATAATATATATTATGATTGCTATTAATTGCAAAATCACACAAACTCATCACATTGGAGCACTAATTGGTAATAATGTACCTAAATAAACAGTTAGAGCAGCATTGACAACAACCCCTAAATATAGCATTACAATGCTCAAACCTTTGGCACTTTTTGCTTTAACAGTTTTATAAATTTGAATTGAAAATGGTAAAGCAGTACACAAAGTTGCCATAATAGTTATGATTGTCATTTGAACTGATGCTGAGTCTCAATTAACTCTTAAACTTGGCTTAATATAAACTATTGAAATTCAAGCAGTCATAATTAAACAAATCGTTCATAGCACTAAACCAAGAGATACTTTAAAAGATTTACTTTTTTGTTTATCATAAATTAAAAAACTTGTAATTGTGGAAGACATTATCAAAATAAATAAATAATTACCTATAATATTTACAATAGGATCAGAATTGGGATGTTTGATACTATCGAATTGATATGTTCCAACACCATCTTTTAAAACCATTGTAATAATAAATAAAACTCCACCAGAAAAGTAAATTAAAAATGTTGAATAAGATACATTACCAACTGTTTTGGACTTCAAAATTGAAATAAGTTGTGGAATACAAATTGCAACCATAATAATTGATGACATAATACCAAAAATTAAATTAGTAATTGCTAGTATTGACATTTAATTCCTTAATTTATTTTTTTAATTTTATAGCTAATAAATTTATAATCATTTATCAGGGCAATTTCGAAAAATTACATACATATTTTAATATAAAAAATAAATTTTCAAAAAAAGGCTTAAATAATCATTTAATAATGAAATATTAATTTGACTGTTTTATAGCGTTATTTGCCAAAAATACATTCATAATATAGTTAATAGGTTTTCTATAATTGCATATATTTTAATAGTATTAAAACTAAGAGTAAGCATACTACTAAATATCATATTTTTATATTTATGCTAAAATATTGATATAAATATAAGATATATTTATCTTTTTATTTTAAATTATTTTTTTCGTCAGAAAGAGAGCATTATGATAAAAGAATCAATTAAAAAAATTTTTGAAAAACCACAAAAATTTGACCAAAAAAAAGCTGAAGTATTAGGCTGAGTTGTTTCAAATAGAGGAAACAATAAAATTAGATTTATAACCATTTCTGATGGTTCAACTGTGGAAGGAATTCAGTCAATTCTTAAAGGCGAAAACTTTGATTTTAAATTACTTGATGAAGTCAAAATTGGTGCTGCTGTTAAGATTAAAGGGCTGATTTTGCATACACCCGATGCAAAACAAGAATTAGAAATAGCAGTAGATGAATTTACATTATTAAAAAATGTTGATGATGATTTTCCTATTCAGAATCAAGAAATTAATTTAGAAACATTAAGAGAAATTCCACATTTAAGACATAGAACTAATCTTCTAAGATGTGTTATGCTAATTCGTTCAACATTAGCTACCGAAATTCACAAATATTTTATAAATAACGATTTTATATACTTTAATGCTCCTATTATTACTAGCAACGATGGAGAAGGTGCTGGTGAACTGTTCTATGTAAATGATGCTAATAAAAAAGAGCCATTTTTTGGTGACAATAATGCTACACTTGGTGTTACTGGCCAATTACATGGTGAAAGTTATTCAATTGGTTTTAAAAAAATTTATACATTTGCTCCAACATTTAGAGCCGAGCACTCTAATACTAAAAAACACGCAGCTGAATTTTGAATGATTGAGCCAGAAGTTGCTTTTTATGATTTGAAGCAAATCATTAATTTAGCTGATGATTTATTGAAAAAAGTTATTAAGAACACTATCAAAAAACATCCTAAGGAATTTAATTATTTAGTTAAACATGTTGATAGCAAATTATTGGATAGACTTACACAATTTATTAAAACAAAACTTAGAATCTTAGACTATCAAGATGCGTTAGTAGAATTAGAAAAAGTAAAAAATATCTTTGAAAACAAAGACATAAAATTTGGTTTAGATTTAGCAACTGAACATGAAAAATATTTAGCAGAAAAGGTTGTTAATGGACCAGTTGCTGTTATTAATTTTCCAAAAGATATTAAGGCTTTCTATATGTATTTAAATAACGATAATAAAACAGTTGCTGCTTTTGACCTTTTAGTTCCAGGTATTGGTGAGCTAATTGGCGGTAGTCAACGTGAGAGCAATTATGACAAATTATTAAATAGAATTAATGAAATTGGTATTAGTCAAAAAGACTTGCAATGATATTTAGATTTACGTCGTTTCGGAGACTCTGGATCATCAGGTTTTGGCATAGGTTTTGAAAGATTAGTCATGTATGTAACTGGAGTAGATAACATAAGAGACGTCATTCCATATCCTAGAACAAGCGGAAACATAAAAATGTAATTTTTAAAAAAGTAGGGAGAAAAATATGCAATTATCAGTCATAGTACCAAATATACTTACCAATTCAAGTTTGAAATCGGTTTTAAATATATTGAAAGATCAAGATAATCAAGACTTTGAGGTTATATTGGTTTTAACTAATGCTAAAAAAAGTATGTATACAACCATTGAAAAATATCTTAACTTTTTTGGTTCTAGACTAAAGTTTATTTTAAATAGTAAGCGAAGAAGTATCCAAAGTGATATTGTTTCAACATTTCATTTGATTAAAGGCAAGTTTTCTTATGTATTCTTTCCTGATAATGCGGGTAGAAGCTACTATATAAGTGAACTTATAAAAAACGCTTTAAATTATGACGCTGATATATTAGAGTTTAAGCCTAGATTAGTGAATTCAATTAGATGAAAACCAGACGCTAGAATTAAACCAAATGTTCTTTTTAAAATCAAAGACAATCCAGAAGTTGTCGCTTATGCTTATCCGTTTATCTTTAATAAAGTTTTTAAAACTTCACTGTTAACCAATTTTACTAAGCATAAATTTAAAGAATTAAACGACACCAAATTCTCAATTTATTTAACTTATATGTTGCTAATAAAAGCTAGCACATATGTATATATTGATGAAAGAATTGTGCGTGAAAACATTCAATCAAGTATATGATTAGCTCCTAGTAATTTTATATACCAATTTAGTGAATTGATTAATTATTTAAAAATTAACGATATTAAACTTAGACATGAAGTAAAATATGCATCATATTATTTCTTACAAATATTTTTGGCGGGTTTATTAAAAACTTGAAAGAAGAAAATATCTTTAAAAGTCTTTTCAGATCACATCAATTATAATGAAAAGCGTTCTAAAAAATTTGCTGATGATTTATATAAATATTTGCAAAAGCAGCATAGTGAGGATGATTTATTTTTTACTACAAATATTTATATGCTTAAAACAAGCCAAGAGAGCGATATGCTTAAAAAGCTTCCAGAGATCAACAAATGAAATGATATTTTAGGCGAATTATAAATGCTTCATAAGAATGTTAGTTTTTGAATTAGACTGTTTTATAGGTTTTTTGACATAATGACTTTTGTTGGGATAAATATTGCTACGTTTTATTTACTAATTATTAAAAATTATAGTACTAACAACTTTCAGATTTATCAATACTATTCATTTTGACTAATAAGCTTGATACAAGCAATTATCTTATTTATTGCTATTCCATTTATTTTAGACGGCTGTACGATTTGAATGTTTATTTCGAGAGTTCAAATTTTACAAAACGAACATGGCAATAAAAGCGGTTCAAAAAAAATAAATAAAACAAAAATTTATTTAAAACGCAGTTTATTTTCATTAGGCTTTTGATTGCTAATAGTTATTATTATGAACGTTTCACTTATGCCATGACAAATTAATGATTTTATAAAATACCTTAATAATCAGATGAAAGAATCTATTCCATTTAATTTCATTTTTATGCAGAAATTTATTAAGTCAATTATTAGTTTTTACCTTGCTTTTTTATTTGTTGATTTAATGGTCATTATCATCAATAAAAAGAAAGTAGGTTTAATAGATTGATCTTGTGAATGTAGAATCGTCTGAATTAAGCATTATGAATTTAATGCTGACACACTTCCAAAATTAATACCTTTTAGAAGCAAAAATAAACAATATAACATTATTGTTTAAGAATATAGGAGCAAAATATGATTGAAAATAAAATTATTGAAAACCAAAAAAATAAAATTTTTGATAGTTTAAATGAAGAGCAAAAAGAAGCATTATTTTATTTTGATGGCCCATTAAGAATTATAGCAGGTGCTGGAAGTGGAAAAACTAGAGTTTTAACGCGTAAAATCGCTTATCTAATTAATATACTTGGTATTTCTCCCAATCATATTTTAGCTGTTACATTTACAAACAAGGCTGCTGCTGAAATGTCTGAAAGGGTTAAACAATATACAAATACAAAATTTAATACAGAAAAAGCAGTAATATCCACCTTTCACTCTCTTTGCGCTAAAATATTGCGCGAAGAAGCTTTTCATGTTAATTTAAGAAACGATTTTCAAATTATTGATGATAATGATAAGAAAAATATTCTTAAAAACATTTATAAAGAGTTAGATATTGTGCCTAATGATTTAAATTTTAAAAACCTAATTAGATTTTTTTCATGATCAAAAAATACTATTTATGATTCTGATGAAATCATTAATTTAATAAACAAAGATTCAGATAACGAATATTATGGCGAAGGTGAAAAAGTTATTAGCATTTATAATCGATACAATAATCACTTGCGTGCTTTGCATAGTTTAGACTTTGATGACTTGCTTATCAAAGTGAATGAATTATTCTCTAAAAATCCTGATATTGTCAAAAAGTGAGCAAAAAAATATTCATATATATTAGTTGATGAATTTCAAGATACATCAGCTATCCAATATGAAATTATAAAATACCTTTCAACAGAAAATGCTCAATTAACAATTGTTGGTGACCCTGATCAAACCATTTATCACTGACGTGGTGCTGATGTTAATTTAATCTTGGACTTTGATAAGGACTTTAAAAACACAAAAACCATTATTTTAAACAAAAATTATCGCTCAACTCAAAAGATTCTTGACGCTGCTAATAAATTGATTAAATACAATAAACAAAGATTTAATAAAAATTTAGTAACAGATAATCCCGAAGGCGATGATATTGAGTTTATGCATGCATTTAGTCCAGACGCGGAAGTTAGGTGAGTAGTACAAAAAATAAATGATCTTAAAAAGCAAAAAATTCAGCTAAAAAATATTGCTATTTTTTATCGTTCTAATAGTTATTCAAGAAATTTTGAAGAACAATTGATGAATGAAAATATTAACTATAAAATTTTTGGTGGTGAAAAGTTTTACCAAAGAAAAGAAATCAAGGACGCGTTAGCATTTCTTAGAGTAATTTATGATGGAAATGACTTACAATTACTTAGAATTATTAACATACCACCTAGGAAAATCGGCGAAGCAGCACTTAAAAAAATTACTGATTTTGCTAATGAAAAGAAGCTTTCACTATTCAATACTTTATTAAAATACTTTAAGGATTTGCCTGTTTCATTGGAAGTTAAGTCAAATATAGTTAACTTTTTGAATTGTATTAATAAATACAAAGCAGCTCTCAAAAATAATAAAATAAGTGTAGTACTTGAAAAGTTTTTAGAAGAAATTAAATACCTTGATTATATTAATAGTGACGTTGGTCTTAAAGGCACCGGTGAAGAAAATATTAGAGTTTTAATTGAAGGTGTTAAGTCATGGGAGCAAAAAAATCCTGATAAAGGAATAAAAGAATACTTTGAATATATTTCATTGCTTTCAGCGTCTGATTCATCAGATGAATCATTAAGTTATGTATCTCTTATGACTGTTCACGCTGCTAAAGGGTTAGAATTTGATAACGTATTTTTAGCAGGAATGAGTGAAAATATATTCCCTAATTATCGTGCAGAAAAAAATCCAGAAGCTATGGAAGAGGAAAGAAGACTTGCTTATGTTGCTATAACAAGAGCTAAGGAGAAACTTTTTGTAAGTGATTCCAGAGGTATGCTAATTAATTCTAATAGCGAAAAAAAGCCATCCAGATTCTTAAAAGAAATGGGTATAGATATTAATAAACATATTTTGCAAAAAGATAATACTGTTTTTGTTGAAGACGATGATTATGACGATATAAAAAAGAGTAAAAATAGAAATAAAAAAGTTATCCCAGGAGATGTTATTAGCCATACATTCTTTGGTGAAGGTGAAGTTTTAGAAGTTAATGGTGACACTATTACTGTTCACTTTGTTACAGGAGACATCAAATCTCTTTCAAAGAATCATCAATCTATTAGAGTTTTAAAAGATAAATAATTAATATTAATTTAAGGAGATAATATGGAAGCAATTAAAGTTTGTTTATGATTACTAATAGCAATATTCTTTTGTATTATGATTGCACTTTTTTCCATATTTATCTATAAAAAAGTTAATAATATAAATTCTTTTAATACTAATGGAGTAGTTTTTTTTAAAATAGATCCTGAGAAAAAATCAGTTATTAGATTAAGTTCTAAAAATTTAAGCGGTTCAATGAATTTTGATGATTTTAAAAGTGGGATAAATATAAATGAAACTATCAGTCTAAATGATTTTTTAGAATACTTTGATAAAAAAAGTCACAAGAATATCTTACAATATGTAAATTCAAACAATTTTGAAAAAAGATTTAATATTTTTTGTAAATTAAATCTCGAAAAGTTTAAAAATCTAAATATTAAAAATGTCTATAAAACATCAGGCATTAACTTAGAAAAAAAGGAATTTTTGCTTAAATTTTATCCAGTAGATGATGAAAAAAGTTATTATTGTAATATTCATTGAAATATTTTTCCTAGTTATAATGAATTTAATATGTTCACGATGCTTTCTGGTGATACTGATTTGTTAAAATTGCCTAATTCATATTATCTTTCATATGCTTTAACTATCAATGAATATTATTTTGTTAATAAACTCTATAACAATGACGTTAAATACATAGCTAAAATGATAGGGCTAAAAAAATACCCAGGTTGGATATATTTTAAAGACGGAATACTACAATTTATTATTGGCACAAATTCATATTCATCCTTAAAGAAATTTGAAAAAGAAGGCCTTAAAAAAATTAAGTTCTTAAATAATAATAATGCTATAAATCCATACTTTAATAACGCCACATTAGTATCATTTGAAAGCTTGAATAATAAAAAGGATATATCTAAATTTAATAACAAGGTCAAATTTTTATTACAACATTTAGATAATAATAGAACTATTGAAAAATATGGATCATGATTTCTTGATGATAAAAAACATGATTTGCACTTTGAAGACTACATTTCAAAACTTGAAATTTTTGAAAATAAAAATGCACTTCAAGAATATGCTAAAGAACCATTTTATGTTTATAACTATTTAAACAACAAGCAAACAAATATCAAGTTGCTCAAAAATAGAATTTTAGGCTTTACTAATAGTGATATGACTTTTTTTAAAAACATACCATGATATAAATTAGTTTATACGAATTTATGAAATAAATATTTATTGTCTAATGAAGATGAAAAAAGTTTAATTATTTTAGAAACTAATAATGCTGACTTAAAAAATTTTAATAAATATAATAGACCTAATACAATATTGATGCTTAAACCAGAAGGCAAAAGAGGTTTCAGCTTTGAATTAATAAATAACATATTGGCCAATATGCAACATAACAGTAAAAAACCTACTGTGTCTTTAGGTTTATATATCAATTATATGGATGATAGATTGTTTAATTATATAAAAGCTGGGGAAATTGGAGCTTTCATTATTAGTAAAGATATATGTAACAAAATACTTACAGAACCAGAAATATATTTAAGATTGCAAATTTTCATGTCGCGGATTGCTTCGCTTAAAAAATATATTGTTATTTTTGAAAATCTTCCAAAAAACTTAGAAAATATTATCATCGAAAATTTAAAATTAAAATATTATTATAATATTGAAGAATAAAATTAAAACATGCATAAGGAAGTTAAATATGAATAAGAAAAAATTAGGATTTGTTTTTGACTCATTTACTTGTCAAACAGCTAAATTTATGGAAGAAAACAATTATGGTTACTGCCCATTTAGGACGGATATAGACGGAACTGTTTATGAAGATGGTATCGATTTAACACAAAAAGAATTGATCCAAAAAATCTTAGGAGCACAAAATCCTAAATCATCATTACCTAGAATTGATAAAATGGTAGATGCAATTAAGGCTAAAAGTGAAGAGTGCACTGATGTGCTTGTATTTTGTATTAGCAGTTGTTTGTCATCAACTTATAATCAAGCATTAAATATATCAAAAGAATTTCCCAATGTTCACGTTTATGATAATTCCTGAGGAGCAGATCAATATTTTGATGTAGTAGAGTATATTAAAAAAGTTTATGACGACAATGACGGAAATATGAAAATCGTGTTTGAAAAATTAGATCAAATTAAGAAACAATCGCTACTTTTTGTGCTCCCACCAGACGTTAGTTATGTTATTAATGGCGGAAGGGTAGGCTCATTTAAAAAGTTCCTGCTTAAAACTCTTAAAATTCTTGGTGTAAAACCTTATGTTAAATTTTACAATGAAACTGCCTCAACAGGCGGGATGGGTAGAAGTATTAAATCGGCTATTTTACAAATTCAAAAAAAATTATTTGACTTTGCTAATATTAATGATGTATCAAAAGACGCATCTAATTATGTTTTTCACTTTGTGCATGGCGTCGATGAAGAGTTGAATGATTTAGCTGTAAAATTATTTAAAGAAAACGGTATTGAATTCAAATCATCAACTTATTTATCATCTGGTGTAGCAATCCATACAGGCCCAAAGGCATTATGTCTTTCTGTTATGCCCGATTTGTCTAAATGGCCTACAAAATAGTTTAATAATAAAAATTCAGCCTTGCTGAATTTTATTTTAATGAATCTCCCTTTAATAATTGATAAAATTCATTTTCGTTAATTATTTTTACATTAAGTTTCTTTGCCTTGTCTAATTTACTTCCGGTATTTTCACCTGTTAATAAAATATTTGTTTTAGAAGACACGCTTGAAGCAACAACTCCGCTGTTTTGTTCAATAATTTTCACAAAATAATCTCTTGGTCTAGATAGAGCCCCAGTGATAACAAAAGTTGTGTTTTCAAATATATTTGAAATTTTTTGTTTTTGTTGATTATATGTAAAAATAGAATCTAAATAAAGAAGTAGTTCTCTATTTTTTGCATGTTGAATAAAAGCATATAAACTATCAATGATTTTTGGCCCTATATTTTTGACATCTTGAATTTTGCTTAAATTTTCATCATTAAGAATTTGTTCAAAAGAGTTATATTTTTCGGATAAAAGTTTTGCAACACGCAAGCCTAAATGTTTAATGCCAAGTGAAAAAAGTACTTTATGAAAATCATTATTTTTAGATTTTTCTATACTAGCAAGAATATTATTAATTTTTTGTTCTCCATATCTAGGCAACTTTATAAGCTCATTATAGTGCTGTTCAAGCAAAAATATATCATTAATATTTCTTATAAACTTCGGATAGAAGTCTTTAATAGTACTTAAACCTAACCCAATTATGTTCATAGCATCTCTGGAACAAAAGTGAAAAATACCATTGATATTTTTTTCATCACAGTTTTCATTAGTACAAAATTGATCAACATTATCATCATATTCGACTAAAAGGCTTTTACATGAAGGACAATTATAGGCTTTAGGAAAGCAGCTATTAATGGTTTTTTCGTTAGCAAGGCCGATTACTTTCGGTATTATTTCTCCAGCTTTAATTATATTAACATCATCACCTATATTAATGTTCATAGTTTTAATAAAATTATAATTATGCAATGTAGCTGCTCTAACAGTAGTTTGATTTAATTCTATTGGTTCAGTATTTGCTATATAAGTTATTTTGCCGGTTCTTCCAACAGTGGTCAGTATTTTAGTAATTTTAGTAGTTGCTGTTTCAACATCATATTTAAATGCTATAGAGTGTTTAGGGAATTTAGCAGTTTTGCCTAATAAAGACCATAATCTAAGGTCATTTAATTTAATCACTAAACCGTCAGCATCATATTCAAGTTTATTTTTAATTTCAGCAAAGTTGCTAATAGCATCTTCTAACTCCTCTATTTCAGCTACAAAAGAACTAGGATTTGTTGGTATGCCTAATTGTTTCATGAATTCGATTGCTTGATGTTGTGTATAAACATTATGATTAATAGGGTCAACGACTTCATACAAGAAAGCACTTAAATTTCTTTTTTTGACCATTTTATAGTCTAATTGTCTTAATGTTCCGCTGGCTGCATTTCTAGCATTAGCAAAACTTTTTTCATTTTGATTCATTTTAGCAAAGTCTTTTTTGAATAAAAACACTTCTCCACGAACTTCAAGCGTTTTATCGTAATTAATAACTTTTGGAATGCTTTCAATTTGATAAATATTCAAGGTTACATCTTCGCCTTCAATTCCATTTCCTCTTGTAACTGCTCTGGTCAATTTCCCCTTTTTATAAAGCAGAGAAATACTTAAACCATCAATTTTAGGTTCGATATTGAAGGTTATATCGTCAATAGGCACAGTTTTTTCAATATTATCAATAAATTTTTGTACTTCATCATAACTATATGCTTTAGCTAATGAAAGCATTGGTTTATCATGTTTTACTTTAGAAAATCTTTCAGATGCAAATGAGCCTAAAATTTGTGTTGGACTATCTTCTTGTCTTAATTCAGGAAAATCATTTTCTAAATTTTCTAATTCTAATAATGCTTTGTCATAATCAGTATCACTAACCGATGGTTTGTTGAGTTGATAATATTCATAATTTCATTGATTCAATATTTCAACTAATTCCTTGATTCTTTTTTGCGCTACTGTCTTATCCATATCAAAACCTTATAATATTTAAAAATTTCTTTTATATAATAATAATTAATAATATCAAATATTTATTGAGGTACATTATGAATAACTATAATTTATTACTATCGAAAGAAAAATTTTATCAACAACAATTTACAACAATTAAAAATGCGATTTCAGAAAAAATTAATGAATACTATGCTAACAAAAAGAATAGTCGAAAAATTAATTTAGCATCTATTGGTTTTTGGATCGCATTGCCACTAGCAATCATAGGCACACTTTTAATGCTCATTGCAACAGGAATATTAGTTTATGTTCTTTTTTGGGCTAAGGATGTATCTTGATTAGGCAATGCTAATAACTACAGACCATTGCTCGCATCGCTTTTTAGTGTTTCAATTGTTATTGCACTTTCTGGTTTTATAGTTCTGTGACTGTCAATAAAAGCAAAAAGATTTTTAAAAGCCGATGTTTTAAGTTGCATCAATAATCGACATCTAACGGATTATTTATTTAAGTACTTTGGTTTGTCTCCTAAATACCTTTACAATGAAACTAACGATAAAATAATTAGTTATGATGTAATTAATTTTTATAAAAATGTTCACAACTTTAATGATTTATTACATCATAATTTAATATGTGGAAAATATGAACTTTATGAAGCATTAACAAGTCAGCAATACTTTAAAATGCAGAATTTAGAATATTATGATGAACTATGATTAGATAAATCAAAAATTGACAAAAAGCTCTATAAAAAACTAAAATTAGTCAATGCTAGTGAATATAAAAATAAAGTTCAAGTCACAAAAAGGGAATTACGTTTTGGACTAGCTGCAAAAATTAGCAATATAGACAAAAATATTGCTCTTACATTATTTGATGAAAATAAATTGTATACACCCAATAATTATATTAAAGTGACTTTGCCAACTGAATTTGAATCATTAAATTTATATGCTGAGCAACCTCAATTATTAACTAAATGAATTGAAGAAAAAGGCAATTTAGACTATTTAGTAAATCTTAAAAATCAACTTAATAAAATAGTTATTAATAATCCACTTGCTAAAAAACAAAAGAATAAACCTAAAAACAATCCACAAAATATTTCGCTTTTATTAAGGAATCAAGAAGCATTTATCTGATTTGAAACACCAACTGAATTGTTAGATTTATCATTTGCTATTAATACGTTGAATAAGGATAAAATTATTGATATTTTAGTTAATAAAATTCTTGATGACTTTTATGCTATTTATTTATTTATTCAACTACTGGCTCCATTTGGCTATGATTTAGTTCTTAAAATAGATAAAGAAGTAGTTGAGAGAGAAAATGCTGAAATTAATTAGAAAGGCATACCAACTTATAGAAGCATAACCAAAAATTAGGCTCAAAATTGTAAAATTTTAAGCCTTTTTATTCTTGTATATATTTTAAATTTATAAATTTATGTATAATAGTTTTATGTTTAATAAATACACATTACATATATATATATATATATATATATATATATTAGTAAATTTAAATAATAAGTTCTCATATAAGAGATTTTTTAATGTGTCTAATCCAAAATATTTTTAATATTTTGGTTTTTTTATTAAACTATTAAATTTTTGCCTTTTATAAATACGGAGGAAGCCTTATGGCGATAGAAACTAAAGTTATTAATACAAGTATGTATGGAGTATTTACACAACAAGAAATAATTGACCATTATAGTTGTTTTG
>NZ_JNJV01000023.1 GCF_000702785.1 Mycoplasmopsis primatum ATCC 25948
ATAAAATTTATTTTAAGCACTATTAATAAAAAATTAAAAGATTATGGTGTTGTTGATGAAACAGTAACAAATTCTAAATTCATAAAAGCAATCGAATCAGCAATAGCCATTTGAAAATATTCAAACGACACCTTAGTTGAAAAAATATATATTAATGATCAAGAAAACAAAACAAACTTAACTAATTTTGAAACATATAGAAGAATAATAAATATGGTATGTAAATAAAAATAACATTTTTTCCTTATTAGACTATAAATAAGGACTAAATGTTATTTTTTGCTTCTGCAACTCGGAAACTCAGGAAAAATAAAGGCTTTTGTCCTTTATTTTTAGTATTTTAGAAAGTGTATTTATCTGGATGTTCTTTCATCATTTTGGCAACAAATTCTTTTTTAGGCATTTGACCATATTTTTCCATTAACTCTTGACATTCCTTAACCTCTGCTAATGCTCATTTTTCATCTTCAAATCCTAAAACTTTTGTAATCCCTGGTTTTTTTCAATTTTTGTAGTTATTGAAAAAAGTTTCAATATCTAATAAAAATGGTTCAGGTAAATCTTTAAGAGTTTTAATATTTTCTAGGCGATAATCGTCTTCATGTACTCCTATTAACTTAGTATCTGTTTCGCCCGAATCATTCATTTTCATTGCACCAATGATACGAGCATTCACAGCTGTACCAGGCATAAATTGCTCGTTGCTATATAAAAGAACATCTAATTCATCACCATCTCAATCCAATGCATTTGGGATGAAACCATAATTGCATGGATATCTAAAATCTCCTCTAAGTATTCTATCTACATGAATTTGGCCATCTTCACGGTTATATTCATATTTAATATTTGAATTCTTAGGAATTTCAATTTTAATTTCTAATATTTTCGACATATTATAATAATACTATAATATTTTTAATGTTATAATGTTAAGCGATTTTTATACACAAATATATAAAAAGGGAGGCTATTTATGGCAAATATCAAATCAAAAATTAAAAGCATTGCTAAACAAGAAGAATATAGAATCAAAAACAATGCTATGAAAACACGTGTGAAAAAAGCAATTAGAGCTGCAAGAGAAGCAGTTTTAGCTAATGATGAAAAGGCAGCAAAATTAGTAGCAGAAGCTCATTCAATTATTGCAGTTGCTGTTCAAAAAGGAACATTTCATCCAAATAAAGGAGCTAGAAAATCATCACGTTTAGATCAATTTGTTAATGACCAAAAATCAAAAACAGAAACTAAATAGCTTCATTAATTAAATAATTAAAACTGGGTTTCCAGTTTTTTTATTTTTTACTATAAAACAATGATATTAGGCATTTTTGAACTGTGAAAAAAATGGCACTTTAACTCCCTTATCCTCGATTCAAAAACGGTTATTATAATTTAAATTTGTAAAAATTTTAAACTGATCTACATTAGCACCAAGAATAATAAATTTCATATATCTACTTTCTTTTAATTGATTAATTAAATTGTGCAGGATTACTCTTTCAGTTCGAGTACCTAACAAATAATGAAACCAATGGTTTTTACTATTTCCCCAGTAAGCAATTTGTTTATATGTTTTGAATTTATATAATTGATCTATTTTTTTGCTGGTTGTTCCAACAATAATATTAATGTTGATTTTGGTGCCGTCTTGTTTGAAGCATGGCGCTAAAGTCTTGCCAATTAAATTTTCGGGTAATGTAAAAAAATGCGGATATTTTTTATATAGTTTATAAAAATCTTCATGTCAAAGGCAAACACTTATTTCATTAGTTAAAAAGTGTTCTGGATTATTTTTATATTCTAAATAATTATCAATACCTAAGGAATAATTGATATTTTCATCTATTAAAATTCTTTGCAAAACTTTAAAAGTATTAAGAGTAGTAATTTGCATAATCATGTTGTCTTTTATTATAAAAAAATTTTTATATTATAATATTGTTTAATTTTAATTATTTATATTAATCTTATATTATTAATTTAAATATAGTAATAAGGAGAAAATATGGCTAAAAAGAAAACACCTTTTTTTGAGCGTCTTTTAGCAAAAAATGCTGAACAAGAAAATCAAGGTAAAAATGATGGTCAAAAAACATCGAAATCTAAAAAGAGTAAAAGTTGAAAAATTAGTCTAACTTCTGGTTTATTAATTGGCGTTATTGGAACAGGTATTACTGTTCCGCTTGTTATTAATTCAGTTAAGAAAAATACTGTTGGGGCATATGATAAGGACACAGATACTCTCACCAGCAAAACTGGTAATATTGATTTAAAAATAAAATTAGGTGAATTGGAAAAAAATTATTCTGATACTAAAAAACCAGAAATAGAAGAGCAATTAAATGCTCTTGATAAAATCATTTTGTATTATCTTTACAATAAAGAACAAGCAGCTTCTGTGGAATATCAAAAATTATGAAACGAATCAAGAAAAGATAATGAAGCTGAAAGTAATTCATATCGTTTGCCTACTATTGATGAATTAAAAGATAAATTTAAAAAAGAACTACAAGATATCGAAAGCAATATGAAGCTTCAATTTGGAACTGATAATTGAGAAACTGAATTTAATAAACATTTAGTTGAAAAATACTCAGGTGCTAAAACTGTTGATGAAGCTATCAAAAATAAAGTTTTCTCACATATTCGCTCAGATGCTTTGCGTCGTTTTAGATTATCTTCTGGCACAGATAAAAAAAATGAAATTGATAGAAAAAATAAAAATAATGAATATGTTTATAAATGATGACGCGAAAATAGTGATAAAAAATTCATTGAACAAGATGACGAATCTAAATTAGCCTTAGCCACAGAAAGCTATGTTTTTGATGATAAATATAAATTAGCTACTCCTTTCATTAATTCGTATGTAGAAAATGAAAAACCAAGTTTAATGAGCGAATTCACAATTCCAGGAATTGCTCCTGCGAAAAAAAATGATAAATGAAAAATAGATAAAAACATCTTTTTAAGATATTTATTTGCTGGAAAGATCGGAACATTTGGACTTGATAAAGTAACCAAAGGTTATGATATTGTAAAAAACAACTTTAAGCCATTTGATAGTTACATTGATATGGTACTTCAAGCTAAACCTCTTAGTGCCGGAATATATAAATTACCTGATGCAGCTATTCAATATTCAACTATCTTATCTTACTTTTCAAAAAGTGCTGATGCAGTTAAAAACAACTGAGGTACTAAAGGCCTTACATCAATTTCTGAATTTATGACTGGCGATAACTATCACTTATTTCTTGCAAATTCACCTGATTTATTATTTAAAGATGGCCAAACAACCAACTTCAAAGAAATTGATTTATTTGGTGAGTTAGAAAAAATTAGAAAAGCTATTGCAAAAGAAGCTGGTATTGAAGATTCTAAACTTGAGCCAACTAACAATACAGAAGCATATGAATACAATAAAAAAATTGAGACATTCTTTACTGATGTTAATGAATCACAAAACAAAGGTTTAACTGAAAAGAAGTTTGAAGAACTCATTTTAAAACCATTTGCTGCTTTATTTGAAAACAATAACAAAATACAAACTGTATATAGAATAAAAGGCTTAGATAATGTTGTTGGAATATTGTCAAGTGAAGGTTTTAAATTATTGTATTATAAAACCGGAATTACATCTGCTGATATTACTATTATGATCAAAAATGACTTTTATTTGAGCAAAAAATATGAAAAACAACTTGGTGTAAGATATAACGCTCTCAGCAAAATTGGCAAAGAGTTGCCTAGGGATAAATACATTTTAGAATTATTAAAAGAAGATGATTTTAAAAAACATTTACTCACACAAAACAACCTGCTAACTAAAGAAAAAGATAAAGATGGCAAGCCTAAAAAAGACGTTAAATATACTGAACAAGACATCCGAGATTTAATTTCCGCCGCACAAAGATCAATTAAGTTTAATCAAATTTCTAACTTTATTAAACTTTCAAAAGATGTTTCTAAGTGAATGGATACACGTGCTAAAAATGAATATGATGAATTATTTACAGTAAAAAATGGAAAAACATACTTTAATAAAAATGATCAAGACACTGCCGCTTCATTAGCACTTGAATATATGAAAAAGAAGTTTGGTTTGTCTAATTAATGGAGGAATGATGAAAAAAAATAAGTTAATTCTTTTAGGCTCATTAAGCACTAGCTTCATTCCTGCTGTTAGTGTTATGAGTGCTAAATGTGGACATGAAACGAAAAATGCTGAAAGATTAGAACAAGAAAAACAACTTAAAGATGAAAAAAGAGTTTCAGAAATACAAGATATATGAAACATTCTTGCTTTAAGTAAAAAATATAATATTAAAGCAGACGGAACTATTGATCATGCAACTCTTATCAAAAATTTTGAAAACGAATTTAAAAGACCAAAATCTAAACTATTTGAAGAATCATATAAAGCATATAAAATTTATGCGCTAGAGCAAATAGCAAAAGATGAATATTATTTTGTTAACAAAGTTAATGATTGAAACAAAAATAATATATTTAATGACAACCCTTTTAATTGGTTAAGCACCAAAGAATTCCCTGGCGAAACTAACAAAGATGATTTTATAAAAATTTGATCAGTTGATAGCACTGGTATTAGAAAAGAAATTAATAATATGCTCCTTGTAAAAGCTTATTTTGAAATTTCTGAATTAAAGGATCTCCAAACAATAGCTAACAATATTGAAGAGGCTAAAAAGAAAGAAAACGAAAAAGATAAAGATAAGGACAAAGACAAGGACAAAAACAAAGAAAAAGATAAAAAAGAAGAAAAGAAAGATAAGACACAAAAATTTGAATATTATGAAAATGGTAAAGATGCTAAGTTTGGATTAAATCATTATTATTTAAATAAATACGCTTTTGAAAATAAATATATTCAACTATGAAACAGGCTTTTTAGTGATAAAAACACTTCAAATGATATCTTTACAAAACCTGAAATTAAAAATACAATCAGCACTCTTGAAGACTACAATGCATTCTTTAAAGATACTGCTGAAGAAGGCAAAAAAATAAAAGAGTGAGAAATTCTTTCGTCAAATAAAGATATTGAAAGTAAGCTTTCTGGTTATATTGGTTTCCAAAAAGATCCAGGTTCTTATGGACTTAGTTGAGATGAAGGTGATAACAAAAAACGTACAGATAGCGCTCAAAATTACGGAATGTATGACCCACTTAATCAAATATTATTTAGCTTCAAAGAATTGCAAGAAGGAAAAGTGAAATCTTCAGTTCCAACAGCTGATAAAAACGGTAAATTAACAGTTACATATATCAATCAAATTGTTCCTAATGGAATTAAAACAAAATTACCAAAGAAAGATGATTATTTAAAAGGCAAAGAAGTTGAAGATAAAGATAAAAAAGAAGTTGATGTGCTATCATTTGAAAACACAATTTATAAGGGTAATTTAGACTTATTATCTTATATGTTTTACACAAAGGACTCGGCTAATTTAGTCACAAAAGCAACTGAAACCTTTGCTCACTTAGGAATTAAAATTAAAATTAATAAAGATATTAAACCTCTTTATGACTTATTAAAAAACAAAGTTTGGGTGGAAAAATAATGGATGACTTATTTTTAAAAATTATAAATCATGAAGAACCTGCTAAATTTCTTTATGAAGATGATGTTTGTGTAGCTTTTTATGACAAATTTCCAATTCAACCTGGTCATTTTCTAGTTGTGCCTAAAACTAAAAGCAAAAACATCACAGAAGCAGATGATGAAACAGCAGCTCATTTAATTAATGTTGCTCGTAAATTAGGCAAAAAAGAAGTTTTAGAAAAAGGTATTCCTGGTTTTAAAATCTTAATTAATACAGGCAAGGAAGCTGATCAAAGTATTTTTCATACTCACGTTCATATTATTCCTTACCGTGAAAAAACAACAGATAATTAACAGAGTAATTGTTAACAAAGACTCACACAGTTGTTGAGTCTTTTTTATTGCTAATGCACGCTAATATTATGTAAAATTTAACAATTAAGCATATATTACAAAGAAAGGTCACTATTATGATAAAAAATAAAATTTTTATTAATGCTTTAATTACTTCTATGGCAATCAATACCCCAATATTAATTTCAGCTAGCTGTTCTTCTCCTAATAGCAATGATATTGTGGAATTTAGACTTTCTCTTAAAAAATTAAACCCTAAATTTGTTGATTATGGCATTGTTAATGAACAGGAACTAGCTAAAAAATTAGAAACATTGCCTCTAAAAGTTGGCGAATTCACACTTGTATATCCTGACAGTGAAACCCTACAAGCAGAAGCAAAAAAAATAAAAGAATTTTTTGAAACTAAAAAAGTATCAAATCAAGAGAACATATATAAAGAAACTTATAAGGCTATAATGATTGATAAGAAAAAAGTAAGCCTTAACGATTTTACTAACGAATATTTATGGGCAAGAAACTTAATTAAAATAAAGGATAATGGAAGTATTAAAAACACCAAAAATATTGAAGTCTATATTGATTCCTTCTTGGACTCAACAAATGGTTCTGCTGTTGTAGAATTTAAAGCAAGACACAAAAAAGACTATAGAATTAGAGAAATAGTGGGAAATTCTGCTGGTTGTGAAATTAAATATAATAATAAGTTAAAAACGATCACAGCGAGTCATTATCATATGACTAAGGAAATACTGGAAAAACAAAAAGACAATCTTGAAATATTGCTTAAATCAAATGAATCATCGCAATGGATTTAATAATCGGTAGATAACTCATCTTGTTTTATAATGGAAGAAGTGACAGGGCAAAATTTGCACAAAAATTTTCTTTGGTTTTTTTCAATTACGGTTATAATAAATTCGATGCATTCATAAAAATGAATGATTGCTGTATCCATAGGAACAGCTGCTTAAGAGTTATATTACTCCTTTCATACGATAATAGTGAAGTACTGTGAGCAGATACTTTAAATTTGAATTATCTTATGTTATTAAAAGAGCATTATGCTCTTTTTTATTTCAATTTAGGCCAAAATACTTACTTTGTTTAATTTTTATAATAAAATTTAAAATATCATTTATATATTAAATATTTAACTTAAATTATAAGGAGAAAATAATGAGTGTTAAATCTATTGAACTAAACAAAGAAAAAGATTCAGTTATTGTTGAATTTGAATTTAAAGGTGAAAAATGAGACAAAATTTTTAGTGATACCAAAGCTGACAAAATTAAAAACTTGAAAGTTGATGGTTTCCGTCCTGGAAAAGCTCCTAAACATATAGTAGATAAACATGTTACACCAATTGTAGTTGCTTATGAATCGATTAATAAAGCATATGAAACTTTTTTTGATGAAATTTTCAAGGAAGTACAAAAAGAGTATAAATACGCCGTACAAAGCGCTCATTTGCTTGATGCACCAGTCTTAGGCGAAAACTCTACTACTGTTAGATTAGTATTTCCATTATTGCCTGATATGTCAGTGATCAAAATTGATAAATCAATTAAAACAAAAATTGAAAAATTATCGGTTTCATCAAAAGAAATTGATGAATATATGAAGGCACAAATTAGCAAAAATGCACTTAACTTCCCATTAAAAAAAGGTGACAAAACAAAACTTGGTGATACAGTTACTATCAAATACAAAGGTTATGTTAATAATGAACCATTTGATGGTGGAGAAGCAGACGAATTTGACCTTAAATTAGGAAGCAAAACATTTATTGGTACTTTTGAAGAACAACTTGTTGATAAAAAAATTGGTTGAAAAGGCCAAGTTAATGTTAAATTCCCTGATGAATATGCTGTTCCAACACTTAAAGGACAACCTGCTGTATTTGATTGTGAAATACTTGATGCTAAAAGACCTGAAGAAGTTGTTTTAACTGATGAAGCAGTTGTTGATTTACATATTCCTAATGTAAAAAACATTGAACAATTTAAAGAATATACCAAAGATCTTTTAAATGTTCTTAAATATTTTGAAAACGAAGATAAAGCAATCGATTCGTTGATTAAAGAATTTAAAGAAAAACATAAATTTGTTGCAGCTGACGTTCTTGTTAAGGTAAATGCTGACAAAAAATTAGAAGAAACAAAAGCTGAACTTAAAAAACAATCAATCAAATTTGATGAATATCTTGATTTAATTAAATTAAGCGAAAAAGATTTTTATCAACAAGTTATAAAAGAAGAAAAGGAACATTTAATTAGTGTTTTCATTTTCACAGAATTATTGAAACAATATGGCTCTGATCTAAAACTTCAAGATGAAGATTGACAAACATGAATGGTGTCATTATCTCTTATGCAACCACAACTACCATTAGCATTTCTTATAGAATATGTAAAAGGTATACAACAAAGATATAATGATGCTGTAAAAGAAAACAAACCATTAGATCCTAATATTGAAAAAATGGTTGAAGAAATCAAGCATCATGCTACCTCAAAATTGATACTTCAAGCTATTAATAAAGAAGTTGCAGTTGCTAATAGTGCTACTTTAATAAAAGTTGTTAAAAAGCAATTAAAAGCCGCTGAAAAAGAACTTGAAGAAATGAAAAAAGAAGCAGACAAAAAAGCCGAAGAAGCTAAAAAAGCAAGTAAAAAAGAAGAAGTTGTTGAACCTCAAGAAGCCCCAAAAGAAACAACTAAAAAACCTGCTTCAAAAGCTAAGTCTAAATCTAAACCTGCAACTGAAAAATAATAACCTATTAAAATCATTCATTAAACTGAATGATTTTTTTGTGCGCTATTGACATTTTATTTAACCTGAAATATTGCGCATTATGATGCTAAATCGTTAATTTCCAAAAAGACGTATAGCCCTATAAATATGGTTTTTAAGTGATTACAATAAATCCTTAAGCTCTATTTGGTTGGGGGGATTAAAAGTAAAAAAATTAGCAATATAAATTGCTAATTTTAAAACTAATTATTCAAATGTTTCTTCTTCTGGATTTGATTCAACTACTTCTTCGGTTTCACCACCATCATTAGAAGCTTCTTCGCTTCTATTAGCAGCGCCGGCAGCGTCTTTAGCAGCTAAGTAAGCTTCGTTAAGTTCTTCCATTTTTTCTTTAAGCTTTTCAATATCTTTGCTTTCGATTAATTCTTTTACTTCTTTAATCATTCCATTAACTTTTTCTTTATGGTCTTCTGGAATTACAAGATTATCATCGCTAAGTTCTTTTTCAATTTTAATGATGTAGTTTTCTGATTGAATAACAACACTAATTTCTTCTGCTCTTTTAGCATCAGCATCACGATTCTTTTCAGCTTCTTTAATCATTTTTTCAACTTCTTCATCTGAAAGTTTAGATGAATTTTTAATTGTAATTGATTGTTCTTTATTAGTGTCTTTATCTTTAGCTGAAACTGTTGTTATACCATTAGCATCGATTTTGAAAGTAACTTCGATTTGTGGAACACCTCTTGGTGCTGGACGAATACCAGATAAATTAAATTGACCTAATAATTTATTGTCGTTTGCAAGTGGTCTTTCACCTTGAACGATTTTAATTGTAACATCTGTTTGGTTATCTTCAAATGTAGTAAATACTTCACTCTTGGTAATAGGAATACGTGTGTTTCTTGGAATAAGAGGTGTACTAATACCACCAGCTGTTTCAATACCAAGTGTCAATGGTGTAACGTCAACAAGAAGCACGTCATCAATGTCACCAGCTAAAACAGCACCTTGAATTGCGGCACCCATAGCAACAACTTCATCAGGGTTAACTGAACGGTTAGGTTTCTTTTGTAAAATGCTTTCTACTAATTGTTGAACTGCAGGAATACGTGTAGAACCACCAACTAAAAGAATTTCATCAAGTTCTGAAATTTTTAATTTAGCATCAGCTAATGCTCTTTCAATAGGTTTCTTGCAACGTGCTACTAAATGAGCAGTCATTTCTTCAAATTGACTTCTTCTTAATGTTGCTTCAACACTAATAGGTTCTGAACCTTGTTGCATAACAAGGAATGGAAGCATAATTTGTGCTTGTTGAGAGTTTGACAAGTCAATTTTTGCTTTTTCAGCTGCAGCCTTCAAACGAGCCATAGCCATTTTGTTAGTTGTAATATCAATTTTGTGTTCTGATTTAATTTGAGCAATTAATCATTTAACAATTTCATTATCTCAGTCATCACCACCAAGTTTGTTGTCACCAGCTGTTGATAATACTTCAAAAGTACCAGCAGCTAAGTCTAAAATAGAAACGTCAAATGTACCACCACCTAAGTCGAATACAAGAACTTTTTGTTCTTTGTCAGTTTTATCAAGACCAAAAGCAAGAGCAGCAGCAGTAGGTTCGTTAATAATACGTAAAACATCTAAACCAGCGATTTTACCAGCAATTTTTGTAGCTTCACGTTGAGCGTTATCAAAGTAAGCAGGAACTGTAATAACAGCTTTTTCGATTTTGTGTCCAACTTTTTCTTCAGCATATTTTTTAAGATGTTCAAGAATCATTGCTGAAATTTCTTCTGGTTTGTAATCCTTGTTATTTACATGAACTGTTTTTGATGTACCCATTAATCTTTTAATTGATGCTACTGTATCAGGGTTTGTTTCAATTTGGTTTTTAGCGTTGTCACCAACAATAATTTCACCATCTTTAAAACTTACAACTGATGGAGTAGTTCTTTTACCATTAAGGTTTTCTAGAACAACAGGTGTTCCGTTATCAACAATAGAAACAACAGAGTTAGTAGTACCAAGGTCAATACCAATAATAACTTCTTTTGCCATATTTTTATCCTTTCAATTAATTCAATAAATATATAGATAATTTTAACATAAAAATTTAGCACTTATAAAGTTTTTCTGCTAAATTTGCCTAAATTTTTAAGCCCACTATGAGCCAATTTGCATCAAAAAAAGCCAAGTTAATGGCTTTTTGCTTGATGGCTTTATGAAATGCTTAATAAGTTTAGAAAATATGAAACTTGTTAAAATGGTTTTTTAAAGTCTCAATAACGTCAGTTTTGTTGTCATATCTATTTTTATCTAAAAAACTTTTGCGCATATTTAATAATTTAGGAATTGATTCGCCTAATTCATTAAATTCATTGTCTTTAAAACATTTGTTCATAAATTTGATGGTTTCATCGCTTTTAAGATTTTTAGTTTTAATAATATTTTGTAATTCCGCTTTTTGTTTGTCTTTTATAAAAATGTTTCATGCTTCAAATGTATTTATTTCATTAGGATCTTTAGAATCATTAATTGAGGCTATAAATTCATCAATCAAATCTTTCTTTTTTCTTAATGTTGGACTAGCTAAAATATCTTTATATATAACGTCGTATATTTCTTTTGTAATATCTTTTTCTTTGTGCTTGTCAATAAAATTAAGAATGTAATCAATATTAACTTCAACAGATTTTATTAATTCTATTTTAAATTCAATATCAAATAGAATACTATCGGTTTCGCTTTTTCTTTTGTTTCTATATTTTTCGTTTAATTCAATGTATGAACTTTTATAATCTTGAAGTTCTGTACCAGTAATTAATTCGTTGCCTTTAAATTCAGCAAATTGTGATAGTAAATTGTTGTAGCTTAAAATTTTTCCAAAAGTTGTGATAAATTCTTTTTCTTCTTCTTTTGTTTCATAACCTGTTAAACATTTATCAGGGAATTTTTTTCTTAAAATGTCCACTAATTCTTTAAAACCTTGGACATACTTATTTTTTTCATCATAGTAGCCATAAAAATAATCTTTGAATGGTCTCAAAATGGTGATTCTTGAATCAATATTATTTTCATCGGTAAATAACTTAATTGCTTCATTTAATTCATCTTCTAAATTGATAAAAAATACAATGTTTCCGTGGTCTTTAACATCATTTAAAATTCTATTGGTTCTCGACATAGCTTGTATTAAACTATGATGTCTTATTTTTTTATCGATTCACAACGTATTCAATGTGGCTGAATCAAATCCTGTTAAAAACATATTAACAACAATAGCTATATCTAACTCTCTATTTTTTAGTCTCATACTAAAATCTTTATAGTAATTGTTAAAATTTTCGCTACTGGTTGAATATGTTGTATTAAACATTTTATTGTAGTCATTAATTGCTTCATCAAGAAAATCACGTGAAACTTTGTCTAGTGAATTAGTGTTTTCATTATTTTCATCATCTATTAATTGATACATTCCTGCATTATCACTATTATCAGATTCATTTGGTGAATAACTATAAATAAGACCAATTTTTAATCTTTGATTTTCAGGCAATTTCTCTTGTTGCTTTTTAAATTCAGTATAGTAGATTTTAGCTGAATCAATTGATGAACACGCTAAAATAGAATTAAAACCATTGAATGATTTTTTTACTTTTGTAATAATTCCATTTTTGGTTTTTATTTCACTAGAATAATAAAGACTATTGTTACGTCTTGTTAATCTATTATAGTTATAAAAATCATCATCTAATAGTCAATGAACTATCTTACCAATTCTGATAGGATTTTCCAATGCTTCTTTTTTATTGATGTATTTGGCAAGAACATTATCTTTTAGATCTTTTGAATCAGCAGTTTTGTAAAACTCTGTTTTAAAACACAAAACATTATTATCTCTAATAGCTTTGTCAATTGTATAGGAGTGCAAACAATCACCAAAAAGTGTTTTAGTTGTTAAAATGGCTTTTGAACTTTCAACTCTTTTGATGCTATTTTCCTCCATAATAGGAGTGCCTGTAAAGCCAAAAATCATATAGTTTTTAAAGGCATGCGTTATCTTCCTATGTAGCTCTCCAAATTGACTTCTATGGCATTCATCAAAAATAATAACAACGTTGCTATTGTATGCACTGCTTCTTCTATTTTTGGCTATGAATAAACCTAATCGTTGAATAGTAGTGATGATAATTTTATCATCATTGCTTTCTATCTGTTTAGCTAAAATGTTGCTTGTAGCATTTGAGCTAACACAGCCTTGCGAATATCTTTCATACTCTTTAATAGTTTGATAATCAAGGTCTTTTCTATCAACTACAAATAAAACTTTATCAACACCTTGAATTTCTTTTGCTAACGTTGCAGTTCTAAATGAGGTTAGTGTTTTTCCACTACCGGTGGTGTGTCATATAAACCCGCCCGCATTAGTAGTACCTAATATTTTCTTATTAGCAACAGAAGTGCGGATTTTATTAATAATTCTTTCTGTGGCTACAATTTGATATGGCCTTAATACAAGCAGTGTATTATCGCTGGTTAAAACACAGTATTTTGTTAATATGTTTAAAATGGTATTTTTGCTAAAAAATGTAGCACAAAAGTCCATTAAGTCACAAATTAAATTGTTTTTGGCATCAGATCAGTATGAAGTAAATTTAAACGAATTACTTGTTTTAATAGATTTATTATTAACGTCATTTTTTTCATTAATTGATGAATATCTTGTTGTATTTGAATAATATTTTGTCTTAGTACCATTAGAAATAACAAATAATTGTGTATATAAAAATAAATTAGAAAATGAGTCTTTTTTGTATCTTTCAATTTGATTGAAAGCTTCTTTTAAATTTTCGCCTCTTTTTTTAAGTTCAATATGTACTAACGGTAAGCCGTTTACTAAAATAGTAACATCATATCTATTATTCTTGTTTGTTTGATAATTGAAATATTCATATTGATTTATAACTTGCAATTTATTATTGTGAATATTATTTTTATCAATGATCATAATGTTTTTTGTAGACACAAAACCATTACTGTTTATTTGTAAAGGATAAATGTGATTTTTATGGAATTTTAAACTTCTTCCCTCTTCATTTTCATTTGCTTTTAATAAATAATTATTAAGAAAATCTTTTCACTCTTCGTTAGAAAATTTATAGTTATTTAACTCTTCAATTTGTTTTTTTAAATTTGACATTAAATCATTGTAATTATTGATAGGCAAATATTCATAACCTTGCGAAACTAATTGTTTAATAAATTCATTTTCTAAATCAGCTTCTGATTGAAAACTACTAGATGTTTTTAAACTAGTTTTAAACTCTGCAATAACAGTAGAATTTTCTTGATCTACTAATAATACGTTTTTAGCCAAATTATTCATATTAGCTCCTTATAAGTTATTTATATTAATAATTTTAATGATTTAAATATTAATAGTAATGAAGATAGTTATGACTTTTTGTCAAATTCAAACAATTTGTTTAAATAATATTCATATTGTTGATGCCGCTGTTTGATTTCAAGGGGAAGACCCGATTTAATATCTTTTGTATATGTTTCTAATTTATCTAATATTTCAACAATTTTATTTTGAACTGAGATGTGTGGGATGGGGATTTGAATATCTTGCAATGTATCAAGACCTAAACTAGGTATGCCAGCTCCATATTGCTTTTGTTGCAACTTATTCTCGTTGTTCTTTAACACATAAAATAAGAATTTATTATTTATTTTTTTATCATTTGAAATGCAAACATAACAATGAGCTCCTGCTCAAAATTTATTTTTTTGTCAATCCACATATCCAGCAGATGCTCCACCTTGAGATATGGTTATATTATTTTCATTAAAGTTATATTGATTTCAATATCCACTAGGCTCTTTGCCACCATTAATAACAGGGAATTCACCAAAAGTGTGTAATTTAGATTTATTTAATTGGGTACCTTTATATACTTTGCAAATGTCCTTGATTTTTTCATATTCAACTATAAAATACAATTTTTGGTCTAAATCGTTTAATAAATTAATATAAGTATTATTTAATTTCCCCCCCCCCCGAATTTTTCGAAGTCTAATAATTTGTTTCTATAATATTCATATTGTTGATGACGTTGATTAATTTCAAGGGGAAGACCTGTTTGAATATCTTTTGTATATGTCTCTAATTTATCCAATATTTCAACAATTTTATTTTGAATGGAGATGTGTGGGACAGGAATTATAATTTTTTTAAATAATTCTTTTGATAAATTAAATCTAGTTACTCCATTAACACATTTAATTATTTGTTTTCTTATGCTTTCACTTTTAAATAAAAATTTAAAATAATTAACATTATATTTTTCAATATTAAATAATCTATAACCGAAGCAAAAACTATTTAAATAGACCTCATTATTATCTAAATAATGATTATTAACAACAGAAGCGTAGCCACATTCTTTTGCAGTCTCAGAAGATGTGGTAAAAAGAATATCGCCATATAATACTCTATTCTGTTTTTCGTTTTGGGAAATAAAAACTCTTTCTAAACTTTTTACATCAACAGATAAATT
>NZ_JNJV01000024.1 GCF_000702785.1 Mycoplasmopsis primatum ATCC 25948
AAAAACAAGAGCCTAATGTGCTCTTATTTTTATAAAAAAATTGCCATTATAACAAGCAATTTTAAAGATGATTTTTTAATCAAATGGTCCCCAAGACAGGACTTGAACCTGCACGGATCTCTCCAGTGGATTTTGAGTCCACAGCGTCTACCATTCCACCACTTGGGGAAATGCTATAATATAATATCATATTCTAATTTTTAGCCTTAGCATATTTTTTTAATATTACAAATTTAAGAAATAAGATTAGGCTATTTAAAATAATGAATTGAGCAATGATAAGACCAGTAATAATAGGTATTCTTACTATTATTAGGTCAATATCAGTTCTATAATAATTTCTATAAAATAATCTTAATAATAAAACCATTAATCAAGGATAAAAAGCACATATCGAAAGTATCACGCTAATAGTTAAAACAATAATATTAGAAAATCATGAACTAGTTAATTTTTGAGCATCATATCAACTTTTTTCTTTAAGAGAAAAAAAGAAATATATCTTAATTAAAAAAGTTGCTAAAAGAAAAACAGTTAAAAATGAAAAACTAATTGTTTCTGATTGTGTGATATGCATAATACCTCTTTTTTAAAAAAGCTGGCAAACATAGCACTTCTCAATATGGCTGCTCCATTTCTGTCCTGACCAGTTTATAAGGTTACTATTCCACCAGCGGACAAATTATAACAAAACAACTAAATTCTAAGAAAAAAGCATTCTGAAAAAATACAACTATGAAAATTTTCCATATTCTTATTTTTTAGTAAAATAATTATATGAAAAATTTTTCTTATAAAGATATTGCTAGACTAGCTAATGTATCTATTAGCACAGTCAGCCGATTTTATAATGGTGGTTATGTTTCAAAATCAACAAAAGTTAAAATCCAAGAAATTATTTCAAAACACAATTATTACCCAAATCATGGAGCAAGATTAATTAGAGGTAATGACAATTCAGTATTTATAATTTTGCCTGAAACAGCCCCAAATTATTATTCATCAGTAATCTTAGGGATTAATCACCAAGCAAAAGTTATCAATGCGAGAGCATTAGTTATTTATGCTAGTTCCAATGTTGAAAAATATATAGAAACAATTAAATATGTTCTATCATGGAAGCCTTGGTCGGTAATTTTCTTTTTACCAAACCACAATCAAGAACCTATTCTAAATTACATAGTTGAAAATGTTAACAAATGCGCTTCACTTGTTTATCCTACCAATGATAAACGTGTTAATCATATAACTATTGATTACACAAAGGCTTTTTACAACTTAACTGAAAAGTTTGCTGCTTTTGCAGAAAAAAATGAAAAAATAGCTTTTGTTGTAGATACTAAGCTATCTGAAGTTGAGAGACAGGAAAGATATTTAGGTTATGAAAAATACTGTCGTGAATATGGAATGGCTCCATTAAGAATAGATGTAGATAATAGAAGTGAGTCAGCTACTGTAAATTTTATAAACTTTATTTATCAAAACAATATAGTTAATTTAATCAGTTCAACACATGAAACATTTATTACATTAGTTTCTTCAAAAGATAAAAATCTAAGATTAACAGATATAGGTTATTCATCGATTTACGATTGAAAAAATAATTACAGATGCAAGATTTTTATTGACTATCATTTATTAGGATGCCAAATGGTTAGAATTCTATCTGATTCAATAAACAATAATATGGCGCGTATAAATCGTAAGTTTGAAGCTGTTTCAATAATTAAAAAGAAAACACTTGTGAATGAGTAGGATATGCTGAAAGATTAAAAATAAAAAATAGTTATTTGGTGATAACTATTTTTTATATAAGTGAGAGAATTCTTGAAATTATTTTATTGCAGGCTGATATTTTTAAAAAAATGGTATGTAAATTATGAGTACCATTTTTTCTTATAAGTCTATAAAAAAATAATATTGGTTGATTTCAACTTCCCAAACACAGAAACTTTTGTTTCGTTTATTTTTTATATCGCATACCTATGTACTTTATCCTTTATTTTTTCAGATCTCTAAATATCTAAAACAACATAAAGTAATTAATTTATTGAGAAGCCGTATTTTAATTGATGTTTTATTGCCAAAACTTACTAACAATTCCTAATTTGGCAAAATTTTAATAAACTCCAAAGGGATATTGTTTTGACGACATATTTTTTTGATTAAATCACTATATTCTACTGATATTTCTAAACCAATACATTTTCTCTTATTAATAGATGCAGAAATAATTGAGGTACCAGAGCCAGCAAAAGGCTCTAAAATTAAAGAATCATTATCAGTTGTGAATAAATCTGAGACAAAATTAGGTATATTTATCGGAAATGGAGCAGTATGCCCTAACATATTCTCTTTTTTATTATTAATTTTAATCACCGGCGCAAACTCAATTATGTTTTTATCTCAATTTTCATATTTGCCTTCATTGATATTCTTAATTAAAATTTGACTGCCAGGTTTTTTAAATAAAAACATATGTTCATACACATTCATCGGTTTTTGGTAATATGGTGTAAATTTTCCATCATTTTTCTGTCTGTTGCTTTGAGGTTCTCCTTTATCCCAAATGATATTTTCAATTAGCTCAAAACCTGCCATTTTAAATATATATATCGTGTAAGCTCCGAGTAAAATCCTCTTATTTCCCATTGTGGATGTCACAATTGTGTTTTCATTGCCACATATATCACCAATATTGTAAAGATAAATTCCGCCCTTTTTCATAGTTCTATATGTTTCTTTAATAATTTTGAACATATCCATTAAATACAAATATAGATCAGGTCATTTAGAATACTCACGCGCATTATAATATGGAGGAGAGGTTACAGCACTGGTAAATAAATTTTCCGGCAATTTAGATAATATTTCTTGTGAATTTCCATTAATTAATACAGATTTTTTGTTATTCATTATAGTTTGAACTAAATTTTCATCTATCTTGTTGTTAGTTTTCAAAGTCTCATTTAAACTAAATCTTCTAACATATTCTCCATTATTAAAATAATTGGTAAAAGTGTTATTTTCTAGGGTAATTACTTTTTGTTTACTTAAAGGAATATTAAAAATATTACGATTATAAAGTTGTTTATTAGCAATATCGGTATTAATAAACAGAACATCATCATTTGAAAATGAAAAATATCTAATAAGCATTTCATATATTTCATTATTATTTTTTTTGTCTACGATATCTCTACGTCATCCATATATAAAATCTTTATTAATAACATCTATATTATCTTCGAATCCAAATTGCATGAAGTTTGATTTAAAAGAATATCTTTTACCCCTATTTGATTTACTCCTAGAAGGGCATGATTCATTTTTGCATTCCCAACTTTTTAAACCAACCTCGGAATATGAGTTTCCACTAATTTTCAAACTAGCACAATTCGGACATGGAATTTTTCGATTATCGTTACGATATTTATTAAAAATTAATAGAATTTCATTATTATTCTCGATAAAATTGATTTCATAATTTTGCTCATATTTACCATTTTTAATAACGACACAATCAGCGAATGTATAACCATACCAAACCTTATCAAAATCTAAAATTATTTGATCTAATGGTACACATGAATTAATATTATTTTTTAAATTACTAAATGATATTTTGCCTAAAAAGAAATCTTTAAAAAGCGTCTCGGTTGTAGAATTTATAGTTTTATTAAAATATTTGTAGCGATTGATTGCTAATTTGCTTCCGTCATAAAATTTCCCTTTTTCAATTGCTGGAATAAAATGTTCTGAATAAATACCAATATAACTATATAAGTATCACTTTAAATTAATACCATTTTTATTAAAAATATTAGATATTTTTATTGAGAGTGTTCTGTGGTTTTCGAGCAAACGATATGACTGCTGAATAATATTTAAAACAACAGAATAAAATTTAATCTCTGTTTCACACATATCGAATAATGATTGATCGATTGAAATATAAATTAATCCAAAGCGCTCAGTACTAAAATCAGTAAAAATACTATTTTTAAAAAAAGATTTATTCATAATGGGCTCTAATTGATTATTGTCTGATTTAGATATTAAATCTTCTTTTAATATCGACATATAAAAATCATAAAATTTTCTTCTAACAAAAAACGATTTTTCTTTTTTTTCACTTTGACAGAATGTTTTAATTTTTTCAAACAGCGAAACCGAAACTTCTTTTTTAAGCGCTTCTTTATTCGAGAGAAATAATTCATTCAGGCTAAGCAAATCAGTGTTTAATAAAACAACAAGTTTAGAATAAATTCCCTGAATATAATCACGCATTTTGGTTTCGTCTTTTTTGTTAGATGCGTCATTTCAATTTTTAACAAATGCATCTATTGCTTGTTTTGTATAATTTGTTTTGTAAATTATTAAATTTATTTCGTCTTCTGATAATCCGTTATTTTTTAAAAGAAGGCTTAATTCATTATAAGCGCCTTCATCACCATAATCAAGGTATTGTTTTATTTGGTTTTTTTCCTTACGCCCTATTTTAAGCCCTTTTTGCATGATTGAATTAGCAATAACCTTGACATCGCGTGAATTTAAACAATATTTATCAACTAAAACACAGTTAATATTTTTTTCTATTTCATTATAGTTAATCTCTGTTGAATCTTTTTTAGGATCCACATTAATTTTGTTTAGGACACTATCAAGGCTTTCTGGAAGTATATTTATATTAATAATATAATTTTTAATAGCTTCAATTATTCTCATTTTCATCTTCCTTAAACTCTACAATGTCATTTATATCGCATTTTAATGTAGAACATATTTTATCTAGCACATTTGTATTAACATTTTCGCTTTTAACAAGTTTATTGATAGTAGATTGGCTAAGGCCAGTCATAATATGAAGCATATTTTTATTTAAATTTCTATCAATCAACATTTTTCACAATTTTTTGTAACAAAGCATTTATATCGTCCTTTTTGATTATTATAGCATAAAAAAATAATGAGAACTCATAATAAAACTACATGATATCGTTATTTTAATTTTTCTTTTCTGCGTTTATTAATTTGTTCTTCATGTTCAAAATATTCAACAAGAGAAAAATTTTGTTGCATCATATTTGATAGATGCTTAGACCAAAAAACATTACATGGTCTCGTTGCGGATAATATACATTTTTTAATTCTGTCTCAGTAAAACTTATCAAGATTAACTGCTTCATCATGAGTAAAATCAAGGCATTTCGGATTTTCTTTCTCCTTAATTCCGAAATTTTCAATATCAATTTGCTCAACTTGAATCGGATCAAAAAGCTTTCCTGGTTCAAGCCTGAGAGATGGATGGTTTTTACAATATTTTAATAAATTACCTTTATATGAATCGTTGTCGTAAAATGATTCTGATAAAACAGTTTCAATATCACTAAGCAAATTGTTATATTTTTTTAATTGTTCATCATCCTTCAAAGCATTTTTGTCAACACTCATCAATGCAAAATATGAAATCACTAAATCAACATCTAGGCAAACATCATCAGATGCATACTCGCAAGCAGGATTAAATAATAATTCAACTTTTCCTTTGTGTGTTTCGATAGTATCTTGTTGACCACCTTTAATAGAAACAAACAAAAAACCTGACCAATTTGAGTTCCCTCTTCCGCCTTTTTCTATTCTCTTAATAGCATAATTTTGATAATTATATTTATTCAAAATTATTGTTTCTCCTTTGTATGTGACTTTTGTGTTACTAATCAACTTTTTAAAATTATCTCTTTGTACTTTTGATGATGAACTACCCGATTCAGATCTTATTGAAATCATAGATGATACATTTTCATTGGAGCCAAGTCTTGCCCTAAGTTCACAAAATATAGGATTTGCTTGATTATTTTTATCAAAAAAATCTTCATTGACAAATTCAACAACAACACCATTAGAAAACGTATTTAATTGATCTAATGTTAAATTATTATTTTTCACAGATTTTCATGGCAAAAGAATTCTATTGCTTCTATGAGTTCTTTTTTGAAATAACTCCGTAGGAATATCATATTGAGCTGTTTTTCCACAAATATTAGAAAGTTTGGTTCTTATATCATCTCCAAATTGAGATAAAAAATTAAATGCTCTCAATCGAATTTGATTTTTTGTATTCTTAGTCATAATATATAACCTTCTTTCACTATTTTTTACCTTGATTACACATAAATTTGACGAGCGCATTTTTTGAAAAGTGATTATCCTTACAGATATCTATCTTTAACACTTTTGATATATCTTTCATTGTCTCGTTTTTTAATTTCTTCACGTTTATCAGCTTTATTCATGCCTTGCACTAGCGCAATTTCAATTTTAATTTTAGACTTATCATTAAAATAAATTTTGGTAGGTTTAATAGTAGCATTGCCTAATTTTTCCATTTTTGCCTTTAAACGAATGATTTCTCGTTTGTGCATCAATAATTTTCTATCGCGTGTTTCATCGACTTTTAAAAGCATATATTGGGCAAAGTTTGCATTGCACAAAAATAACTCTCCTCTTTTAAAGAAAACATAAGAGTTAGTTAAATTGACTTTTGATGCTCTGGCGCTTTTAACTTCCCAGCCCATTAAAGAGATACCTGCTTCATATTTATCAATTATTTTATAGCCGTGCATTCCTTTTCGATTATCACTGATAATTTTCATATTGTTATATTATATTTATTTTAAAAAAGGAGCATAAAAAAACTTGCTTTGAATAATGCAAGTTTAATAATTATTTTAAGGTTTCAATAATTTTTTTAAGTTCCTCATATGGTTTATAGCCGTTGTGCATAGCAATTTGTTTTCCATCTTTATAAATAAATCAGGTTGGAATTGACCGAACTTGGAATTCACTAGCTAAATCATTGTTTTCATCGATATTTATTCTATAAACATTTATTTGATCTTTATTGGTTATTTCAAGCAAAGAGTCCTTAAACATTCTACATGGGCCACATCATAATGCATGAAAAACAAGGAGATATAAACCTTTGTCTTTGCCTTCAATTGTTTCTTTATATTCTTTTGCGCTAATTTCTTTAAACATAATTTCCTTTCACAATTTATCTAATTACTAGATAATGTTATTTTAAAGCAAAAAGTTAATTTTTAGTCAAAAAAAATGCATTTTTTACACTTTTTGCATTTTTTTAATTTTTCAAAGATTTAAAGATTATTCATGACTTACACAATTAGATATCAATATTTTGAACAAATTTAGCATTTTTTTCAATAAATTCTCTACGAGGTAAAACATCATCTCCCATTAAGGTTGTAAATGCTCAATCAGCCTTAGCGGCGTCATCAATCTGTACTTGGTACATTCTACGGTGTTCTGGATCCATTGTGGTTTCTCATAATTGTTCGGGGTCCATTTCACCAAGACCTTTGTAACGTTGAATTGTTATTTTAGTATTTGGATTTAAAGTAGACATAATTTGTTCTTTTTGAGCATCTGTATAAGCATAATCTAAAAACTTATTTTGTTGAATTTTGTATAGTGGTGGTTGTGCTATGTATACAAAACCATATTCAATTAAAGGTTTAAAGTATCTGTAAAAGAATGTTAATAATAATGTTCTGATGTGGGCGCCATCGACATCAGCATCAGTCATAATTACAATTTTGTGATATCTAAGTTTATTAATATTAAATGATTCATTTAAGCCAGTGCCAAGGGCGGTAATTAGTGAAATAATTTCAGCGTTTGATAAAACTCTTTCAGGAGCAGCTTTTTCAGCATTAATAACTTTACCACGCAGGGGCAAGATGGCTTGTGTGTTTCTATCACGACCCATTTTAGCAGAACCACCAGCTGAATTACCTTCGACAATAAAAAGTTCACAAATTTCTGCGTTTTTGCTTGTGCAATTAGCTAGTTTTCCAGGTAAGTTTGCTACACCATCAACTGTAGCATTAGCTTGAACTGCTTTAGCAGCAGCCTCAGCAGCTAAACGAGATTTTTTAGATTGTAGACATTTGTTAACTATTTCACGCGCATCAATAGGATTTTCATCGAAATATCTTTCTAAAACCGGTGCTAATGTTTCACGGACAGCAGTACGAGCATCTTTATTATTTAATTTACCTTTGGTTTGCCCCTCAAAAATAGGGTTAGGGTGTTTTACAGAAACAATAGCAACTAAACCTTTTGAAACATCTTCTTTGTTCAATTTATCAGTATCACTTTTTATCATTCCATTTTTGAGGCCATAATTATTGATAATTCTTACAAGGGCGTCATAGAAACCTTGATCATGGGTTCCACCTTCGATTGTTACAATATTGTTTGTATATGTTGTAATTCTTGGCTGAAAACTTGCTGTGTATTGTAGGGCAACATCAACTGCTATTTTAGATCCGCTTTTATCAGCATCATAAGAATCTTCAACATTTATAACTTTTTCATGAATGAGTCTTTGACCTTCATTTAGTTCATTAATATAATCAACTAAACCACCTTCATAGAAGAATTCTTCTGTTGTGTTTGTGAATTCATCAGTAACAATTAAACGAGTGCCTTTTGTAAGATAAGCAATTCTTTTAGCGTGATCCATTATAGCTTCTGCTGAAAATGGATGTTTTTCTAAAATGCTAAAATCAGGGATAAATTTAATTCTTGTACCTGTTTCATTCACATCTACATCGCCAATAATATGTAAAGGTTCAACAGTTTTACCCCCATTATTAAAACGAGCATAATGAATATGACCTTCTCTTTTTACTCAAATTTGAAAATCTGTACTTAGTGCATTAACAACAGAAGCACCAACACCATGTAAACCACCAGATACTTTGTAAGCGTTTGAGTCAAATTTACCACCAGCGTGTAAAACAGTTAAAACAGTTTCAACTGTTGATAATCCAGTTTGTGGGTGTTTAGCAACTGGAATACCACGTCCGTTGTCTTCAACTTCAATGTATCCATCTTTGCAAATTGTAATTTTAATTAAGTTAGCAAAGCCAGCCATACATTCATCGACTGAGTTATCAACGATTTCTCAAACTAAATGGTGTAAACCTTTATCAGTAATTGTACCAATATACATTCCTGGTCTAACTCTAACAGCTTCAAGACCTTCTAAAACCCTAATATTTGATGCATCATAATCACCTTCATGATGAATTTTATTATCGATTTTTTTATTATCTTCCATAAGTTACCTCATTATTGCTCACATTAAATATTTAAATAATATATAATATAAATATTATTGAATTATATCAAAAAAATAATATTTGGCTGGTGCTGATTCATCGTTAAAAAGAAGAAAACGAATACTGAATTGATTTTTTGAATATTGCTGTAAAACAATGAAATTAATCAATTTTAACCACTAATCTTTTAATTTGTTAAAATATTATAGCATCTTGCCGTGTTTTTTTTATTTTTGTAATCAAAACGGAAGGAGTAATTAGCAATGACAGACAAAAATAATAACAATCTGATTAATGAAGAACTATCAGAAGAAAATAAAAAAAATAATGATGAAATCAAAGTCGAAGATGTACTACAAGATAAACACAAAGATGAGCCCATTGAAACTTTCCAATATGATGAATTAGGAGATATTCTTACTGATAAAGATAGAAACAAAATAAGAATTGTTGACAAAAAAAACACACAATATAGATATACAAAAATGTCAAATTTTGTATTGCAATTGTCAAGATTTTATGCGCTAATGCCATTATGAAAATTAGGTTTAATTACAGCAATTTTGTCAATACTTTATGGTGTTGCCGGAATTTTCTTGGTTAAAAACCCTGGAATTTATAACTTTGGTTTAGCTGCTTTTGGTCAAGCGGTTTCTAAAATCACTGTTACGGCTTTAAGACATAATCCTAATATAACAAAATTAGCTTTCAACATAATAGAACACTCATTATTCTGAGTTTTATATTTAGTTTTAAGTATTCCTTTATTTATTTTCAGTTGAAAAAAACTAGGAAAAGTTTATACGTTATTAACATTAGAATTTTTAGTTTTAAGTAGCCTTGTTTCAGTGGCCTTGGGTCAAATACCAGCATTGAACGATTTTACAATTTTTGGTAATTTTGACCATCCTGAAATCAGCGAGAACGTAAAACGTGCTCTTGAAAATCATGATCATTGAAACGCTGAAAATACTAATAATTTAATTAAGTTGCTTCCACTACAATGAAATGATGGTGGAAACACAATAGTGCAAATAATTTTTGCAATTATTTATGGAATTATGTTAGCTTATTTCTTTGCTATTATAGCTATTTTAGGTGGCTCAGCAGGAGTAACTGGTATTATTGGCGAATATATGTCTGTGTATAAACAAAAAAACTTTGGAACAATAAATGGCTATATTAATATTGTAATTATTTTATTTAGTGTGCTTATTGGTACTTATATTCCAGGCAGTATGATTGCTGGCGACTTTGCAAAAGTAAGTCAATATCTTGATGGAACAGATAATGATATTGCCGCAAAAATAGGGAAATTAGCTTGACAAGCAGACTTTTACTTTTCACCAAATTTCGCGTCGACATATGTATGTAATTTTATCTTTGTTATCTACTTAAATAATTTGTTCCCAAGATTTAAGATTGTTCAATTTAAGGTGTATTCACACAACATGGATGCTATTAGAAAAGCCATTGTCAGTGATTCACGAACCATTAATAGTTTTACCGTACAAAATGGTGTTGGGGGTTATTCAGGAAATAAATTAGAAATTTTATCATCGATAACTCTATATAGACAAATTCCTCGGCTTATCAAAAAAGTTAGATCTATTGATACAGAAGCATTAATAACCATCAGCAATGTTGCTTCTGTGGATGGAAGACTTTATATACCAGAACAAAAATTTTAATTTAAAATCAAGGCAGTCCTTGATTTTTTTATTAAATAATGTAAATCAAAATTAATGGGTTTGTTTGAAAATTACTTTTCTATTATAATATTTACTATTATGGAAAAAACAATGTTTAAATCTCTATCAGAAATCAAACAAAGTTATATTGATTTAGTGAATAAATTAGATGACCAAAATGTTATCAATAATATCAAAGAATATTCTAAAATTAGCAAAGAAATTGCTAAATCAAAAGATATTGTTGATACATTTATAAAGTATGAAAATTTATTAAATGATATTGAAACAGCTAAAACTATGCTTGAGTCTAAAAATATTGAAGAAGTTGAATTTGCAAAAATCATTATTGATGAAAATAGTGATAAATTATTGGAATTAGAAAACAAATTAAAGATTTTAATTCTCCCCCAAGATGAGAATGACGACAAAAATGTAATTGTTGAAATCAGAGGTGCAGCTGGTGGCGATGAAGCAAATATTTTTGCTGGTGATTTATTTAGGATGTATAGTAAATTTGCTGAGGAGCTGGACTTCAAATTTAAAATTTTATCAACAAGTGCTGCTAATTCTGGTGGATTTAGCCAAGTTGTTTTTTCAATTAAAGGCGATAAAGCTTATTCAAAGTTCAAATTTGAATCAGGTGTTCATAGAGTTCAACGTGTTCCAGTTACTGAATCACAAGGAAGAATTCATACTTCAACTGCTACTGTTACTGTTATGCCCGAAATTGATGATTCTATTGAAATTGAAATCAAGCCATCTGATTTAAAAATTGATGTTTATAGATCAAGTGGTGCTGGTGGGCAATCAGTTAATACAACAGATTCAGCTGTTAGAATTACTCACTTACCAACTAATATTATCGTTACATCACAAGATGAAAGAAGTCAGATAGCAAATAGAGAAACAGCGCTAACTATTTTAAAGTCAAAACTTTATGATTTAGAATTACAAAAGAAGCAAGATGAAGAATCAGGATATAGAAAACTTGCAGGTCATGGTGATAGAAGTGAAAAAATTAGAACGTATAATTATCCACAGGATAGAGTGACCGATCATAGAATTGGTTTTTCAACGAGCCTAAAACCAATTATGGAAGGCAAATTAACACCCATAGTTGATGCTTTATTAGCAGAAGAACAAAATCAAAAAATTAAGGAAAGTGGTTTTTAATGCCCACAAAAGCTGATCTTTTATTAGAAAAGAAGAGATATGGTTTAAAACAAGTTATAACTGATGATGAATTAAAAAAACTCGAATCAGGTTGACCGGTTCAACTAATCATGGGTTATGTTGAGTACGCAAATGTTAGAATAAATTTGAATCATAAAGTCTTAATTCCTCGTTATGAAACTGAGGAATTAATTTATATTTTTTTAAAACAATATGCTAAGCCTAATATGAAGGTTTTAGACTTATGTTGTGGTTCTGGTTTTATAGGTATAGCGCTTAAAAAAAATATGCCCTCACTTGATGTGACAATGAGCGACGTTGATGATAATGCTATTAAGCAATCTAATGAAAATATTATGTTAAATTTTCCTAATCATAATGATATCAAGATTATCAAAAGCGACTGTTTTAATGAGATAAAAGGAAAATTTGATGTAATTATTTCTAACCCACCTTATGTGGCTTTTGATGATAAAGATGTTCAAAAAGATATAAGCAATTTTGAGCCTTTTAATGCAATTTTTGCGCCTGATAATGGTTGATATTTTTATAATAAAATTATAGAAGAAGCACCTAATTTTTTAAATAAAAATGGTTTATTAATTTTTGAAATAAATCCTAATCATATGAATAAATGGTCTAGTATTAAAAATGTAGTAATTAAAAAAGATATGGCCGGCAAAGAAAGATTTGCTTTTATTAAATTTGTTTAATTAATTTCATTTATAATGTGATTTATGAATAATAAAGAAAAAATATTAAAAGAAATTATTGATAAAATTCAAAGCCTTACAAAAATTAAGGTTACCCTTGATTCTTCATTTAAAGATTTAAAAATAGATTCACTTTCACTTGCTGAACTTATTTTTGATTTAGAAGATAAATATAATGTTTTAGTTCCTGATGAAGATTTAAAAAATATTAAGGTTGTTGGTGATATCGAAACTATTTTTAATAAGCTCTTAAAATAAATAAGCAGATGGTTCTTAGTAACAACTTGCATTTTGGTATTAGCCTGATAATAATATAATTATTGAGGTTCATTTTAATACCAAAAATATTACTGTAAAGGAAGCCATGAGTATTTGTAAGAAATGTAATAATGACAATTCAGAAGAATCAAAATTTTGCTCGCAATGCGGAATAAATTTAAGTAGCGAAAGTACATCAGCTGAACAACCTCAACAAGAAGTTAATTTAAATGAATCTAATTATATTGCTATTGTTGGGTTAGTATTAGCATTTTTTATTCCAATTTTAGGGCTTATTTTTAGTTGTATTGGTTTAAGCATATCTAAACAAACAAAAGGTGGTGCTGGCGGCGGACAAGCGACCGCAGGTATTTTTATATCTATTCTTATGATAATTATCACCTTTTTCTTAATTATTGCTATTCGTTCAGCAGCAAAATAGATAAATTATCCGATTTTTAAATAATTAAGTATAATAAGTTTCACTTATTTGTAGGAGTGTAGTTCAACGGTAGAACAACGGGCTTCAACCCCGTGTGTTATGGGTTCGAATCCTGTCACTCCTGCCATTTTTTTAATCCCTTTTATAGAGCGAACTATTCATTTTATTTATTTTTTTTATCATAATTTTGAACCAATAGTTTCAGTATTTCTTGGATATCATATTTATGTTTAGCTGAACATATTCCAAATATTCTGAACATATTTAAGAGACAGTCTTTATTAGTCTTGTCTATGACAAATGTAGTGTAGCTAAAATTTAGATTTTTAGCTGTTTTGCCTATCATTTCTTCACCGTCGGTTAACGATTTTATAGGTATAGAAAAATACAACATAGGTTGGACACCTGATGCATATTGTTGTTTTTCGATTGAAACCTCAATATATGAATAATCATTATTTCCGCTATATATAAAAGTAGGCAAATTTATATCTTGTTGGCAAAATGAAATATTGCCATCAGCTACATAGTTTTTAACTTTATTTATTTGAATTTGAAATTCATTTTCTAACGAAGTTTTCGATTGGTTAAAATCTGTTATTAATTTTTCTATCTCGCTTATAGTTATCAAATTAGCATCAAACATAGCGAATAAAAATTCAGATAATTCATATGGGTGTTTCTTGACCCCTTTTAAATTAATAAATGTGAAATTAGAAAGGGTTTAGCTTCGGGATTTTTATTATAGTCATGTACTGGTATATCATATCCTATTTGTCACTCCACATAGCTATCATGAGAATATGCGGTTTTATCAGTTGAAAAACCTATTCCAAAATCATTTATCGATTTTCTATTTTTTCATCTAAATTTTCCCTTATTTTTTACAGGTATTTTAACGATTAATTTATCTTGCTCTATATAAAACAACCTATTTTTTCCATAACAATTTGTTCCTTATAATCTATTTTCAAATAAATACATTTTGTTTAATTCTTTTTGTAAACAATTGCTTTGAATTTCAGAACCATATATATTTTCTATTGTTTTGCGTGAATAATATTTTCTAACTAGAAGATTATTATTAAATGCATAAAAAGCAGCAGTATTTTTAAATTCAGATGTGATATTTTCGGGGTATAAAGGAGATAAATTGCCATACAAATATTCATTATTACTAGGTTTAAAGTTATTTTTAAAATACAATAATCAACCATATTGATATATATTGTCAGAAGACACCGATACACCATTAGTGGTATTTCCTTCAATAAAAGAAGCATTTCTCATTAGTGCATTAATATCTCTTATAGTATAAAATTGTAAGCCATTATTAGAACCCTTTTTAGGATATTTATTAACTTCTTGATCTATTGTTTTAATATCTAATAATCTGAATTTCAATTTTGAATTCAAAATTTTAAAATTGAAATTTTCAATATATTCACCTGAGTTTCCAAGTTAGCATCAAAAAATGCTAACTTTTTTAATCTTTTATATATTTCATATATAAACAAAAAAATTTTTACTTTTTTCTTACTTTCTTTACAATCTTTGATATAATTGTTTTGATATGATAGAAAAAGCACAAAAATTGATTTTGATAAAAGCAAATTTAAAAGATAATGATTATTATCTTTCAGCAGGTATTTCATTAGGCTATGGAAAAGGAGTAAAAAAATTAGCTGGCTTGGGAAAATTAAGCGAGCTAAATCAAATAAATCCTAATGCACAGGCAATAATTAAGGCAAAG
>NZ_JNJV01000025.1 GCF_000702785.1 Mycoplasmopsis primatum ATCC 25948
CCTGTTTAGTTAAACGGGCATTTTTTGTTTTGAAGATGAATATTTTCATAATAGTACGTGGGCAAATATAGTTTTATAATTTAAGCATTGATTTTTTGTACTCTAAACTTGTACAAAAAAGACTCAAAATTTTACAATTTCGAGTCTTTTTTGCCTATTATATAGCAGATGTGTTTTTTATATGAGCTTTGTATATTGTTATTTAACAAAAGAACCTATATTACTATTTGAAAATGCACCATCACGGCCGCTTTGATCCGAATCAGGAAACTCAAATTTTTTAGACTTATCATATTCAAATTTCTTAATCTTATTATTGCCCGAAAATGCCCCACTATAAATTTTTACCAAATTTAAAGCAATAATTTCTTCTAGGTTTGGATTGTTAGATAAAGCATATCTTAGCAACGTAGTAGTTTGATTAAGATCTATTTTTGTTAGTTTTCGATTATTTAAAGCTTCATATGCCACAACTCTTACATTATCTGGCAATTTAATTTCAGTTGATGCACCATTATAACCAAATAGGTAGTCTTTAACAATTAAGAATCCATCTTTATTAAATAGTTTTGGAGAATTTTTTAAGTATGTTAATTTTTCTAAACTCTCATCACTAAGAGAATCAACATTTATTACTTCTAGATTATTTAATATTCTAAATGGACTGTATGCAATATTAATAAGAGATGGGAGATTTAAAGTGGTGATAGCATCTGATTCACTGAAACAGTTGCTTTCAGCATCTTTTAAATTATTCAATGTTATTTTTTTAACATTTTTGACTTCAAAGAAGCAATATTGGCCAATATATTCTAATTTAGGGAAACTAATTTCTTCTTGTTTTAAAATTTCAATTTTATGAAAGTTATAAGCAAGTATTCTTTTAACATTTGCTCCACCTGTAACGCTACCTATTTTTATTTGATCAAGCACATGATTTGCTATTACTTCAATAGTGTCTGGAATAGCTATTTCATAAGTTCCAGTATTTGTAGATAGAGGGGCTATTGTTTTTTTAAGATCATCAGTAAAGCCCATTAAAATATTACCATTAGCAGTAATAAAACCATTGGCATCTATTTTTAATAATTTGCTATTTATAAAAGCATCAGCATCAACTGTTTTTAAGTTTTTTAAACCTTCAATTTTGTCTAATTTAGGAGTTGCCTTAAAGGCATTAGCATAAATGTGCTCTACATTAGGCGCTTTAACAGATACTAAATGTTGTAAATTAGCGAAACCGCTTTCTATTGAAACAACGCTGGCTAAATCAACTGTTTCAACTTCTGTATTTTTACTATTAATTTCAAATGTCAAGCCTTTAGCTTCTTTTGGAAATTGTAAATTCTTTTTATTTCCAGTAAAGTTAATATCTTTAACCTTACCATTACCTAAATTAATAGTATAAATATTACCATCAAGACCTTTAATCTCTTCATCTCTATTATCTCAGTCATATTTACTCATAAATGAAGTTTTACATGGTTTGGTGAATTCAATAACTTGATCTTTATATGTTGCTTTTATTCTTACGTTTAATTGGCCAAAATTTTCGATAGCTTTAACACCAATAATTTCAAATTTCACATCGATAATCGGTGTTTTAGGTGTTTCCATTTCTAAGTTTTCTGGCTTTACATCTCCAATGTAATGTTTTCTTCCATAATCACTTTTTGCAACAGAATTAATTTGGTTTCAATTTTGAGTAATAAGGTTAGCTAATTCTTCGTTTTTCTTAATTAAGAAACCTGTAATTTTATAAGTAAATTCTGGTGATTCCTTTGAAGTTGTTGAATTCATCATTTTATATTTAAGTTCTATGTAACCTTCATCATCATTTACTTTAATAGAGTTTTCCACTATTTCTGCATAGATATCAGAAACCAGTTTATTAGTACTTATGTCAATAACATTGCCTACATAAATATCTCTATGGTCAACCATTGATGGTTTAATTAATTCTTTACTAGCTAATGGAGCACCTGGATAGCCATACGAAGGACGGCATTCATATTGGTCTCATTCTGATGGTGCTTTGAAACCTTCAATAATAAGTGTTTGAACTTCTGACTTATCATTACCTTTTTTTAAAACATATGATACTTTAATTGATGATGGCCATATTTGCTCTATTTCTTGAATTTCAATATCAAATTTATATTGACTTTTATCATCGGCTACAATATCATCTTTATTAATGTTTTTTATTAAAAAGTTATTTCAACTTTTTTTACTTTTATGGTTAAATTCAACCTTAGCTTTGCTAAAGTCTATTTTTTCCTTTTCCTTTTCCTTTTCTTTTTCTTTTTCTTTTTCTTCTTCTTTTGCTTTTTCTTCTTCTTTTGCTTTTGCGCTGTCATTACATTTGCTACTTAGTGAAACAGCGGCAATACCTGTCAAACTACTTAGTAAACTTAAAATTAATTTGTTTCTTTTCATTTTGCCATAAGCCTTTCTAGGTATTAATTTACCTACAAATATTTTACTTTATTTTAAAAATTGTGATTTTTGCCCAAAAAATAGATATTTTCTCAAATAAATTGATTTTTATCCTAACTACTAAAACACATAATTTAAAAATGCAAGCCTTGAAAAAATCAAAAGTAAACGCAAAAATTTTGACTACCAATGAATGCATTTATATCGTCATAGCAAAATTAAGGTATAATAAAAATGAATTTTTTATAAATTCCACATAAGATAATTCAACAGATAATATTTTAAAAAAATGTAGAAAGAAATTTATCATGAAATTTCATAAAAATATAATTTTTAGCTCCCCAATGCTAGTTTTGCCTTTTGCAATTATGTCAGCATCATGCAATAGTACTAATAAGCCAAACACAAATACAGACACGCAAAATAAGTATAAAAATCAAAAAAAGAAGTTATTAGACCTATTAAACCAAAACGCAGATTATAGTTTTAGCTTGCTATATAAAAATATATATAGTGCAATGAATAAACAAATCAACCAATCAGATAAAAATGTAGTAGAAAAATGAATAAAGGATACAGATTCACTGTTATTACAATATGAAAATTTTAAAAGAAATATAAAACCAGCAAAAAAAATTACTCAGGGCAAAACCTCTGTTTTGCGTTTTTTTGATGGCATTATTTCGTTTCCAACAACTGCATCTGATGAAGGGATGGGTTTTTATCCATCTTCAATAATTAAAGAAATCAAAAATGCTAAAACATTAGTTGAGCAGTTAGACCTGCTTAATCGTTTCTTCAAAAACAATAGTGTTTCAGCTAATGATGAAGATCCAAATTTTAAAAATATTTCTATTGATTTTGATAATTCTACTTCTATAAATAATGAACTTGATCAAGATGAGGGATTAACTTTAACTTTTGCTAAAACAGATGCTAATGGCAATAAAGAATATGTTTGGCATAAATGATCCGATATAGGAAAAAATAATAAACCACCAACAGGAGAGCACGGTCATAATGGCGAAAACTTTAATAAGCTAAATAATAAATCTAAGGCATATTATTGAGATAATCAATTTATAGTTCATAAAATATTAAAAGACAATGATGAAATTAAAAAAATGGAGTCAGAAGCCATTTTTAATAAAATTGGTGAAATTGTTAAATTAAGTGAAAAAGATAAGCTAAATGCTGATGACTTTCAAAATAATATTATTAATAAATTGAATCAATATCTTACTATTAATAGTAAATTAGAAAAAGAAAACGGCATAACTTATTCAATAGCTGGGTCTCATGCTCACGGACTTGAAGAATATCACTTTTACTTGATTAAATATAAAGATAATCAAATTATTTCAAAAATTGAGTTTTTAGTTTTTAATCAAAAAACCTTTTCAAATCCTACTCTTGCTGATGAACAACTTAAAAAAGAATTTGTCCCTGCGCTCCATTTTGCAAAAGATAGAAATGACTGAGCAAAACAAGAATCCATTGAAAAGAATTTTAATGAAATAAGTAAAATCGTTGCTAAAAATGAGCACCGTGATAATGGTGAATTTAAAAATCCAATCTTAATGGAAAAAGATATATTTAGTGTTGAAATATTGCAACCTCTTGCCAAGTATTTTGATTTTACTAATAATTTAGAGAAATCAACAAAAGATAAAAAGGTTGAATATTCTATCGCTCAATCTCATCCACATTCTAGTTTTTATCACTTTTATTTATATAAATTTATAAATGGCAAAGAAATTGCAAAAATTTCTTTTCATGTTTATGTTGGCTAAACTAACAAAATTCTTTCAAAAAAGTAAGGAATTTGTGAAAAAATAAAAAATCGCAAACAATTAAAAAATTGCTATAATGAATATATTCGTAAATTCATTTCATTGTATATACGAGTTGGAGAAATCCAACTCTTTATTATTTTTAATAGGAGAGTTATGAACTGAAAAAAAGTATTAACTGATAAATTTGAAGGGCAAATTATTGATGTTCAAAAAACCAATGAAGACGGAATAACATTTTTGGATATAACAGTGTCTTCAAAAGATTTAAATTCAGTTGATAAATTAACAAAGCAAATAAATGATTTTATAGATCAGCTTGAAGCTAATATTGATTTTGATTCATTATTAGTACATTCGCCAGGTTTTACATTAGACTATAAAACAGATGAATTAGAAAAACATATAGGCGAAAAACTTGATATTAAATTATTTAAAAGTTTGAATAAATTTGACTTTTATACGGGCGAACTTTTAGCAGATAATGAAAAGAGCATTTTAATTAAATGGAATTGTAAAGGTCAATTTAGGAATTTAGAAATAGATAAGCAAAATATTAAAAGCGTTAGTATGAATTTAGATTATGCTAGCAAAATAAGATAGGAGAATTATGCCAAAAAAACAAAATGAAATATTATCAAGTCCTAAAATTTGATATGAAATTATTAAAGGATATAACGAAAAAGAAAAATTACCATTAGATAAATTACTTGCAATTTTTTCAGAAGAAGTTAATAGAATTGTGCAAAAAAATATTGACCCTGAAGTTAATATTGTTTTTGAATTAAATGAAGAAGCACAAGAAATTCATATTTATAATACAGAAGCATTAGTTATTAGTGATGAAGAGTGAGACACTTACACAGAAAATGAAAAAATAGCTTTAGGTATCTTTAATATACCATTATCATTAGCAAAAAAAGTTCAAAAAGGTGCAAACGTTAATGATTCAATAAAGATTGAAATTGATTTATTAAATTTAACTAGATCAACTGATCCTGCTGTTCAAAGGACACCAAAATCAATTGAATCATCAATACTTCAAGCTATCAAAAAACTCCAAAAATCAATTGTTTATGATAAATATATTAATAGAATTGGCGAAACAGTTAAGGTATCGTTTGTTTCTAAGAATTCACGTGGTTCATGAAACGTTCAATTAGTTGAAGATGGAACTATTGCCCATTTACCTGCTAGTTTTATAAGCGCAAAAAGAAATATTAACCCAGGTTCATATGGAGATGTTGTTATTGAGAGCGTTGAAGAAGACACAAAATTAAGTCAAATTACAGTTTCACTTGATTCGCCAAAAATTATTGAAAAGATATTGACAACAAATATTCCTGAAATTGCTAATGGTTTAATTGAAATTGTAAGAATTCAAAGAGTGCCTGGTGAAAGAACTAAGGTTGTATTTAAACCTACTGCTAGCAACGAAGATATTGATGTTTATGGCTCTATTATGGGAGTTAATTCATCAAGAATTAATACTATTGTAAATGAATTAAATCAAGGCATTGATCAAAAAGTTAGTGAAAAACTTGATGTTATAGTTTATAGTGATGATAAAAACGAGTTTATTAAAAGATGTATGCTTCCAGGACAAGTTGTTGATATAGTTCCTAACCCAAAAAATGAAAATTCGTATTATGTAATTACAACAAATTCAGGTTTATCAGCTGCTATTGGTAGAAAGGGTTCAAATACACTACTAGCGTCGAAAATCTCAGGTTTTAATCTTAATGTTATCACAATTGAAGAAGCTGAAAAAATGAATATTGCTTTCAATAGAAACAAAATTGCTGAGGTTGAACAAGCTATTATTAGTTCTAAAAGATATCATCAAACTAAAAGAAATACATATAAACAAGAACCTAGAAGAAGTGGTCGTCTCAGCGATTTAAAACTCAATTTAGAAGGTTTTGAAAAAGATATTTTAGCCTTTAAAGAACAAGAACAAAACTTTTTTGATACCAATACAAGTGAAAATATGGAATTTGATGAGCTAATTCAACAATATAATGAAGAAATGGCTAAGGAACAAGATTTAGAAGCTGATAATGACACTAATTTTGATGCTGAAAAAGTAAATTCAAATGAACAAAAACAATCATTAAGCGATTATAAAAAAGCAAAAGAAGTTGCTAAAAACTTTAAAGTTGATAATGATTTAAGTAGCTTTGGTTTAGACGAAGACATTGATTTGAGTGATATAGATGAAGAAGATTGAGAATAATTATGCAAGCTATAATCGTAAATGCATAGCTACTGGCATTATTAAGTCTTCTAATCAAATGCTTAGATTTGATTATAATAAAAAGGAAAATATAATTCTATTAGATTTAAATAGAGAATTAAAAGGTAGGGGTGCTTATTTCATTCCCACAATTGCTAATTGAGAATTTATTATCAAACATAAATGTTTAAATAAAACATTTAGAACAGCTGTTGCAAAAGAAACATATGAATTGTTTGATAAACAATTAAAGGAGGGGAAATGGCTAAAAGAAATAGAATAAGTAATACGGATGCGGTAAAGGATCAACTTTCAAATGTTAAAACAGAAATAGTTGATGGAACTTTTGTTTTTACTGGCAGAATGTCCTTAGGAGATTTTGCTAACAAAATAAATGTGAATCCAAATAATTTAATAAAAAGATTTTTATTACAAGGAAAACTTTATCAAATCAATCATATTTTAGAAGAAGAAGAAATAGCAGAAGTGTGTCTTGAAAAAATGCTTGATTTTAAAAAAGCAGACAATATTGATGCTGGTAACTTCTTAAACAAGGTGAAATTTGATGACGATCCTAAATTGCTTGTTAAGCGTCCACCAATTATTACTGTTATGGGTCATGTTGACCACGGAAAGACATCTTTAATTGACTACATTAGGAAAACTAATGTTGTTTCTACTGAAAGCTCAGGAATTACCCAACACACTGGTGCCTATCAAATTACTCATAAAGGTCAAAAAATTACCTTTATTGATACTCCTGGTCATGAAGCATTTAGTGAAATGCGTTCGCGTGGTGCAAAAGTTACAGACATAGTTGTTCTTGTTGTGGCTGCCGATGATGGTGTTATGCCACAAACAAAAGAAGCCATTATGCACTCAAAAGCTGCTAATGTTCCACTTATCGTTTTCGTTAATAAAATGGATAAACCGCAAAAGAATCTTGACAAAATAAAAAGAGAATTAAGTGAAAATGACGTAGTCATTGAAGAATATGGCGGAGATGTTCAAGTTGTTTATGGATCAGCACTTAAAGGCGATGGTATAGAAGATTTATTTGGCGCCATTATTTTAATGTCTGATTTACTTGATTTAAAAGCTAATCCTAATAGATATCCAAGTGGCACAGTTATTGAAAGTAAAGTAGATAAAGGTGTTGGAGTTGTTACAACTATTATTGTTGAAAATGGTACTTTATGTAAAGGCGATTTTATTGTAGCAGGTTCATGTTATGGTAGGGTTAGAAGTATGAAAAGCCCAGGTGGTCAATTTATTGATGAAGCTGAGCCAGGAACACCAGTTAAAATTGCTGGTCTTAATGTTTCACCATTAGCTGGTGATAGATTCATAGGCTTTGAAGATGAAAAATATGCTAAAAAATTAGCAAATGATAAAGCTCAAATTGATAAAAGTATAGATTTATATGAAAAAACGCAAACTATGAGTATCGATTTAGGCAAGAAGATAATCAATGTTATTATTCGCTCTGATATGCAAGGAACAGCTGAAGCTATTAAAAATAAACTTTCTGTAATGGAAAATGATGATGCTGCTATTAGAGTAGTTGGCACACAAGTTGGACAAGTAACCAGTAGTGACTTATTATTAGCACAAGCATCTGATGCAATGATTGTAACATTTAATATTAAAATTTCTCCTAATATTAAACAAGCTGCTAAACAAGCTGGCATCAAAATTATGCAATATGATGTAATTTACAAAATTATAGAAGATATGCAAAATTTATTAGATGGCGAAAAACCTATTATTTATGAAGAAAAGAAAATCGGTTCAGCTCATTGTATCAAGGTCTTCTTTTATTCAAAACTTGGCGCCATTGCGGGCTGTATGTTAGATGAAGGCATTATCAAATTAGGTTGCAAGGTTAAAGTTTTTAGAAATAGAAAATTGATTCATGAGGGCGTTATTGAAACTCTTAAGAGAGATATCAATGATGTTAAAACTGTTGAAAAAGGCAAAGATTTTGGAACACATATCAAGAAATTTAATGATGTTAAAGAAGATGATATTTTAGAATTCTTTGAAGATGTTCCCGTTACTGTTTAATTAAATTATTAAGGAAATAATGGACTTAAAAAAATATATTAGAGATATCAATGATTTTCCCAAACCAGGAGTTGCATTTAAAGATATATCACCATTATTAGCAAATGGAGAAGCATTACACGAAACCATTAAATTAATGTCAGAAGCTGCTTCTGATGTTGATGTTATTGTTGGACCTGACGCACGTGGATTTCTTTTTGGAACGCCTACTGCTGCAAATTTAAAAAAACCTTTTATTATGGTTAGAAAACCAGGTAAGCTACCTGGTAAGGTGATTTCAAAGGCGTATGATCTTGAATACGGAAATAATATTTTGCAAATCCAAGAAGGTTTTATAAAACCAGGTCAAACTGTTGCTATTGTTGATGATGTTTTAGCAACTGGTGGAACAATTAAGGCTATAATTAAATTATTAAATGAGCAAGGCGCTATAACCAAAAAAGTTATTTTGCTTCTTGAACTTGAAGAATTAAATGCCAGAGAATCGATAGAAAAACAAGGCATTGAAGTTGTTTCACTAATTAAATTTTAAAAAAATATTAATTGTGCTGATTAGCACTTTTTTATTTAACATTTTTTTCATAATTAGGCTATAAAACAGTCAAATAAGTATAGTAAAAAATTCTTTATAACTATGTTAGTTGGTATTATAATAGTATCTAATAATTAAATTAAAACATCTAAAACATTTGTTTATATATCAATTGTTTTGCTAATTATAAGAAGGTTTTTATGATAGTAAATGTTATTAGTTCATTGGCAATTATTTTTTGTGCCGGTTTATTTTTAAATTGAATTTTAAAACTGATTAAAATACCGCCTATTATAGGTCTGATTGTGCTTGGCGCTTTAATTGGCCCTCATTGTGCTAAATGAATTTCGCAGGATTTAATCAATATATCAGGCCCAATTAGAGAAATTGCATTGTCTATTATTTTAATAAAAGCAGGTCTTTCATTGGATTTAAAAGACCTTAAAAAAGTTGGCCGTCCAGCTATTTTGATGTCATTTTTGCCTGCTGTTTTTGAGATGGTAGCATGTATTATTTTTGCTCCATTATTTATGGGAATTTCTTATACTAATGCAGCAATGATGGGCGCTGTGCTTGGCGCTGTATCACCCGCTGTGGTTGTACCAAGAATGTTAAAATTAATGGAAGGTAATGAAGGCACTTATAAAAGAATTCCACAAATAATTTTAGCTGGTTCTTCATGTGATGATATCTTTGTTATAGTACTCTTTTCATCATTTTTAGAAATGTCTAAAAGTGGAAAAATAAACTTTATGAGTTTCTTAAACATTCCTATTTCTATGATTTTAGGTGTTTTACTAGGTATCATTTTTGGTTTTGCCATTTCATATATTTTTAGATATTCTGCTAAAAAACATTCTATTAGAAACACATATAAAGCCTTATTAATTATGGCATTATCTCTAATGTGCATTGCTATACAAGACTGAGCTAAAGTAGGAAAAGTTGAAGTTGCTGGTCTATTAGCTGTTGTAGTTTTATGTGGTGTTGTAAAAATCAAGGTTGCACCTTCCACCGTTGATAAACTTGCTAATAAATTTGGAAAGATTTGAATACCGGCAGAAGTTTTATTATTTGTTTTAGTTGGTGCTGCTGTAGAAATTGAATCGCTTCCAAAGAGTGGTGCTAATGCTGTATATATAATCTTAATTGCCTTGGTATTTAGATCAATTGGTGTTTTCTTTGCACTCCTTGGAACAAACTTGAATTTTAAAGAAAAAATATATTGTGTTATAGCATACTTACCAAAAGCTACAGTGCAAGCTGCTATTGGTGCTAAACCATTATTAGAACAACAAAATCTTGGCGGAACTGTTAATTTAGCTGGTACTGAAATATTAGCAGTTGCTGTATTATCTATTGTTATTACAGCACCATTAGGCGCTATTTTAATGGACTTAACACACAAAAAGTTACTTGAAAAAGATTGAAGATTGCATGATAAATCGACTCTACTTAAATTATCAAGAAATGAAAAGAAGAGACTTCGTAAAGCACCTGCTGTTTATTATTCGTAATTAAGTTATTATTTATTGTCTTTATAAACTCAACTTTAAAAAATAAAGGATATTTAATGCAAAGTATGATAAAAAATCCAAAATTTTTACAATTTTGAAGATATTTTTGGTTCAGCCATATCCAAGGATAGACATCTTTTTTACAATTATTTTTTAATTATTTTTTGCCTCATCATATTCATAAACTGAGTTTTTGTCATACTTATATATATCAAAAATTATTTTTAGCAATTGTTTAGTTCTCTCTTCAATTTTTTTATAGTATTCTTGCAACTTTAATGGCTCGTTATTATTGTAATTAGGATTTCAATCTAATATATTCGTTAGCAAGATATTTTTTTCATTTCCATCATCGTATGTAAAACCATATAATGAAATGTTGTTTTTAGGTGTATTTTTATAATCATTGTATTTTTTTTCTATTATTTTATTTGAAGCTTTTGCATTTGCTCTTCATTGCAACAAGCAACCATTGCCAATCATTTTTATATATTTTTGTGCTTTTTCAAATTCATCTGTTCCTTTTTGGAAGGAAACAATTAAATCTGATTTTTGCGCGAGACAATGTTCATATTCATATTTACTATCTGCTCATAATGAATATGATTCTCCTTCAAGATAGTTTTTATATCTTGCTTCATCAATATTTACAATGCCGTTTCTATATTCACCAATAGAAAGATTGAAATGTATTCTGCTTAACAATAAGGCCCTTAATTTTTGATCCAATTTTTGAGGATAATTAAAAAAGTTATTTATTGATTTATTAAACTGCTCATCAATTTCCGTTTCTTTTTCAAATTTTTTGATTTCTGGGACGGTTGATTTTAATCTATTTTTTAACTGTTCAGGAGTCATAATACTTTTGTTATTAATGTCTTTTATTATTTTATAAATCGATTCAGTCAACGACTCTCCACTAAAGCCTGTTCATTTTCAAACGAATATAAATCTTTCTAATTCAAATAATCATTTAAATAAATCAGAAATTCCTTCAAATTCATAAATATTTTTTTTGTTGTATAAAACCCCAAATTTTTCTAACAAAGTTCAGACTAACGGAATAAATACTGTTTGATCTTGATTTGCTGCAAAAATTTGTTCAATTACCTTATCATTAAGCAAAACCTTGTTTTCTTGTATTTTAGTATATAAATTACTATTTTTCTGCTCTTTTAAAAACACCTTTGGATTTTTTATAAACTTATATAAAGAAATTCTTAAAAGAAGGCTATCAAAAGATTGATGAAAATTTATATTATTTTTATCATTTTCATTTTCGAATCATTCTTTTAAGAGAACATAATTATTTGTTATTGAAGTATTAGACATTTTTTTACTTCTTTCATTTAATACTTCAATTCTATAAATTAGTGAAGCAAAAACTGAGATATCTTTTTCATCTACCTCTTCATCTTTTTTTAAAAAAATGTTGTAAAAATCTTCATTAAATTTTTTAATTAGCTTTTCATCCTTAGTTTTAGAGTATAAATAATTTCTAAATAAATCAAGAGAGCTTAAAGGTTTAGAGTTGAGATTTAGGTTTTGAAAAATTACTTCTGGTTGTGCAACCTTAATGTTGGTGTAAGAAGCATAAGTTTTATTTAAAATTTTATCTAAAAAATCATCTAAGTCATCCATTTTATTTAGGATTTCTATAATTTTTAAAATAAGTATTTTATTTTTATAATTGCAATCTTCATTCTTGTCAAAATCATATTCCATTAATAAATTATTTAAATATTTATATATGTTTCCATCTTCAAGATCATTGAGGTTTGAATAAATTTTGGCAAAGAAATTTTCACTAGTTGGATCACTAAACATATTAAATAATAGTTTTTGATTATTGTTTTTGATTATAAATTCATTATTTTTATTTAATCATCTTTTTACAAGAATTTTATAGATGCTAAATAAAATTAAAATAATAGTAAATATTCTTTGTTGACCATCAATTATTTCTTTTTCTGCTGTATAAAATGAAGTCTCATTTGTTTTGCTTGTTAATATAATGTTATTTAAATAACAACCTTCATCGTATTCGTCTATCGAAACTATCATATTTTTGATTAAATCTATGTTTCATACATATTTTCTTTGAAATATCGGCACTTTAATGTTTTTTAAATATTTATTAAATAATTCATAAATATTGTGTGCTGAACTTCTAAAATTGTGCTCTATCTGATTTTGTGAGTATGAATTATCGCCATTATTTTCGGCGTTTTTATTTACAATTAATTTATTTTTAGAAATATTTACTTGGAGTATTTCTTCACATTCCAGGGAAGGCAATTTTTTAACTCTACGTATAGCTTTTAATAAATTTTTAATGCTTGTTTTAACAGTATTAAGAAGTGATATATTATCAACATTATTTTCAATTTCTTCTAATAATGGTCCAAAATATTTTACACTTCCTACTTCCGATTCCTTTATTGATTTAAATTCAGGGCGAATTCGATTTATCTCCCTTGTCAAATACTCATATTCCTCTTTTTCCTTATAATAAAGTTTATCCATTGATAAGAGAAACGAAAATGATATATCACTATCCTCAATTGGAATGCTGCTGTCATCATCAATTTGATATTTAATTAATCAATCGCTAAGTGATCTAAATTTATAACTAATGGAATCTAGTATAAATTCGCTTATTAATTGCTTAGTTGTCTTATTGCTATTTGTGTTGTTTATTATATAAGATATAAATTCATTTGATACTCTATAACATTCTTCATTTATTTTGTTTGTAATGTTTCAATAGTTGGTGAGTTTTAAAAATTGATTAATTGTACTAAGACTTACTGCGTAATAAATATCTCGATTTCGGTCGAAATCAAAAACTAATGAGTATTTATCGCCAATCTCAATTATTTTAATTAAATTAGAATTTTTTATGATTGTTCAAAAATCTTCTGCCTTAAATTCAAATTCTAAAATCTTTTGGAAGTATGATGATATACTAGTGCCAATTTTTCAGGTTTTTAGTTCTAATTGATTATTCATAATTTTCCTTTCATTTAGCAAATATCGGTTTTTTCAAAAAATGGAATATTTGATTTAAAACATCGGCTATCAATTCTTTAGGTATAGCACTTCTTTTTGAATATGAGCCCCTAGCCATATGATTATTATTTCCTTTTTGTCTTTTTTTTAACAAATTTAATTCAATATTAGATTTAAACGTTGTAGGTTTTAAGCTAAAATTATCATCATATGAAGAATAATATGTGTTATTTTCATAACCTAAAAAATTCAAATGATTTCTTTGATATTCCCAACTTTTTGATGTTGTTGGGTTTTCTATAATTCAAACCTTTGGCTTAAATTTTTCAATAATGGATACTGTTCCAGATATTGTGCCTTCACCAATTAATCTTCCTCTTTCTTTTTGAAGAAAAAATCTGTGTTTTACTGGATGGCATTTTGTATTATATTCGTCATAATATTTTCTATTCATCACGATTCATTGCCCATCCTTAGAAATCGAACGAAGCATTTTTCCGTTGCAATCAGCATTTGATCAACTTTCACAAGGTGGCGACGCCAGAATGATATCCGGCTTTGGCAATTCTTTTAGTTGTTTTAATAAGTTGAAATTTTGAATCGAAAGATCAATTTTGTGATAAAAAAATTTCTCCTTCTCTTTAAAGGAGATATCATTTATGCCGATTGAATGAACTTCTAAATCAAACTGTTTATAATATTTTTGAATGGCTTTCTTATAAGATGATTCAGCATCATCAAAAAGAGCTCAAATAATTATTTTGTTATTTGAGAAATTGCAACTCTCTCTCTCTCTCTCTCTCTGTTTTTACTCTATAAATACTCGTTGTTTTATCTACATTACGCATATTGATTAATTTTATATTATTTTATAAATTATATAAATTATAAAGGGAAAGTCATTAAGGCTTTTGTATGTGTTTATGGTATGTAAATTCCAAAAGTAAAATACGCCTTCATTAAGTACTTAATAAATATTACTAAATTTATGATTTCTATATTCTTTTTTAGGGCGAAAAACTAAAAAAGAATATAGAAAACAAGGCCCCTAGGGGCCGGCGCCCGCCAAAGTAGCCATTTTTTTAATAAAATTTACATTAATAAAGCATTTGAAACACAATTTTTGCTATATATTTTTCTAGCATATGAATTGATATATTCCATAACTTTTGATGTGTCTTGACCAGCATATTTATCAAGTGATTTTCCTTTTGGAAAGTATCTTCTTAACAAGCGATGACAATTTTC
>NZ_JNJV01000026.1 GCF_000702785.1 Mycoplasmopsis primatum ATCC 25948
GTATTGTGTTTTCTATCACTTGTTGTGTTGAAATTTACACTATATATCTTAAATAAAAAAATGAAAGATGAAGCTGTTAATTCTGCAAATGTGTTTGTTAAAAAAATAGATGGAACTATTATTGAAAAATGGTACGAAAATAGTGGTAGCAATGCTGAAAATTATTCAAATTTTAAAATAATAGAGAAAGTTTTACATTGTAATTAAAAATACCAAAAATTCCATATAAGCCTATAAATAAGGTTTATATGGAATTTTTAAATTTTCAACTGGGAAACTCGGGAAAATACACGCATCCGAAAAAATAAAAAACTTCCTAAGAAGTTTAATTAACAAATATAAATGTGAATGTAAGCGCGGTAAGTATTAGAAAGAAAAGAGACATTGAAATTTTATAGTAGTTGGTCTTAATTTTAACTTTTTTATCTAAATTATTGTTAGAGATAAGCTTAAGATTTTTTTCTTTTTTACGGTAAAAATCAACTCTTCTTTCGCCTATATAAACTAACACTAATAAAATAGCTGATAATAATGAGCCCATTATTACACAACCCAATGTTGTCATGGCTGTCATAATAGCAGCATTAGCATTTATACTTTGATTATCGTAAGCAGTTGCTTTTAGTGATTCATTAATTAGGACTTTATATAAATAATCACTTGTTCCAGTTCCACCCGGTGTTAGTGATACAGAATTAGCCACTCTTATTAAAATATTTTGAACAGTTAAATTGATATAGAAACCATATTCAACGTCGTTTCTAACCATATCAAGAGATAATGCTTGTAGTGCAGTTGTCGATATCATTGTTGGGGCAAATTTAATAACTGTTAATTCAATAAAATATCAAAAGTTTTTAAATGACTTCTTTATACAATTATTGATATTAAATAATTCATATTTAAGTTTTGCTCGAATAGCATAAGTATCGTAAACTCTTATAAACGGAAAACGTTCAGTGAAATAAATAATAATTTTGATAATTATATTTTGGATTCTTTTGCTTGCAGTCATTATCAGTAATAAAACCGTTAAGCTGGTGTCAAAAATAAGTCCAAGAATAAGCATTATGTTAAATGTAATTGAATGTGGGTTCCCACTGGTAAAAAAACTACTAAAACTAACAATTCCCATAGGAACAAATATAACTGTCGAGATAATATTTACAACTTGTCACAAGAATGTATTAACAACAATTGATGACATTAATACTGATCTTGGAATGTTTCTTTTTCTTAAATATCAATATGTTGCAATATCACCACCAATGGATTTTGGGGTAATGGTTTGAACAATTAGGCCAATAGCAGTACTAATAAAAAGATCTTTTCAACCTATTTTATAACCTTGTAAGGAAATCAGTCGTTTAAAAATTATTGCTTGGAAAAAGGCATATACTAAGAACAACAAGCACATAAAAGCAAATGAAGATCTAGCTCAATAACCCGCGGAAGCGGCTCGTTCATATCCTGGTATATCATTTTTTACATAAAACTTTTTAAATATAGCATGTAGAACCTCTGATGGCCCACCACCACCAAATTCGTCTTTCAAGTTGTAAACTGAATAAAACAAGAAAATAATAATACCTATTAAAACTGAGACATAAAACAAATATTTAATCAATGATTTAGGAGAGAACTTTTCTTCCTTTTCTTCCTCTTTTAAGTCCATGATACCATTTAAAATTTCATTATTTCTGATAACCATTTGAAGTTCTTTGTTTTCTTCATTATTTTGTTCAATAGTTTCACAAAATAATGAAATGGTATTAGTAAATTTGTTATATCTAATGTATGTATATTCTTTATTTCTAAATGCTATTTGATATAAAGAAACTTTTTTTGAAATATTATCGTCTTTAATATCGCGGACTCTAACAATTTCATACGATGGTTCTATCTTATCTAATTTAGATATCCTTTGGAAAAATCTTCTAGCAGCTGCTATATTTGCTGAATATGTTTTTACTGTTAATTGGTGCCGTCCATACTTAGCATAAATTTCTTGTAACACTTGGTAAATATCTTTGTTTTTTTCTTGTTGGTAGAAATTAACCATTCTTAATAATTCAAACATGAAATGATTAGCATCATAGCCATCATAAATGCGATTGTATGGAATAAATTCATTTCCACTAGTGAAGCTCATCAATAATTCTTTATCAGGATATTTCTTATAACAATTAAAAGTATTAGAGCGGCTTACAAATTCATATGTACTAATACCATAATCAGTTGCTATAGTCTTTGTTAATGAGCCAACAAAATAATTTTTAGCGATCACATATTTTGATAAATTGGACTTGTCGAAATCAGGGTCGTCATTAATTAAAAAGTTGAGATATAAAGCTGCTAATTCATCTGGTTTAAAATACTTGTTTGCTTTTTTATGTTTAATACATACATTTAGTCCAGTACCTTCTTCATTAATAACTATATTAATTTTTGAGCCAGAAAAAATTCCTTTTCATAATGAGCTTTCTAAATATTTTTGGTTATTTATATAAAAAAAGTTTGCACTTTTTGACCGTTTTACAGACACATAAGGAATTTTTAGATTATTCAATTCTCTTAAATAAAAATCTTTATTTTCAAAATTTGAAATATCAATAGATAATTTTAACGAATTACTATTTAAATATTTGTTTCCACAATATTTATTGTTCATAGTTTCATAATAGATATCATCAATATCACTATAAATATAATTAGCACTGTTTTCAGGGATATTAACCAATAAGTAGTCGGTAGAATCAATAACATTGATAATTTTTTGCATCTCTTTGTCGCTAAAAGGAGCACCAGAACCAAAATTAAATGCAATTTGTACTTTTTTATTTTTACCTAAAAATTGTTGAAATGAAACAATTGCATGGCAGCCGGTTTTATAGGCTGCATAGTTTTTTAGACTAATTGGTATATTTTTAGAATTTTGAAAAACAACGGGTTGAATATTTTTTTGAGTTAATACACGTGCGAAAATATTCAAATATAAATTTGTTTCAAACGCATTATCTGAAATTAAAAAAACTTTTTTTTGGACTGATAAATCATTATCAGATGTTTGGCAAAAAGCATTTGCTAATGCTGTAATAGTATATTCATTAATTAAATTAGTGCCAATTCCAATGTCTGAAATTATTCTATTCCCTACTGATTGAATGTTGGTTGAAAAAGCTTGTTCTATTTGTTCTTGCGAATTTCTTCGGCTAAAATTTCATAACATATTTGGAAAACTGGAATCTAACGATTTTTGCTTATTTCACTTTTCTAAAATTGGATTTAATGCCATAATTTCTCCCATGTATTAACTTATATTTAGTTATTATAATAAAATATTATATTAAAATAATATTATGAAAATTTTATTAGCAGGAACCCCTGATTTTGCTGTTCCAATTTTTGAAAAGATAATAAATAATTTTAATGTGGTGGGAATTGTGAGTCAGCCTGATCGTCCAAGCATTAGAGGTCACAAGATTGTTGAAACACCAGTTAAATTATTAGCACAAAAATATAATATTCCTTGTTATCAGCCAGAAAAAATTGGCGAAATTGCTGATGAATTAAAAAAACTCGACTATGATTATTTAATCACAGCAGCTTTTGGGCAATATATACCCACATCAGTTTTAAATATTGCTAAAAAACTAAATTTAAATATACATGCTTCTTTATTACCTAAGTATCGTGGCGCTGCACCAATTCAACATGCACTGTTAAATAATGATGATGAAACAGGCATTTGTTTGATGGAAATGGTTAAACAGATGGATGCGGGTGATATCTTTGCTAAAATTAAAATAAATATTGACGAAAAAGATACAGCGTCATCGCTTTTTTCTAAATTAAGCATTTTAGCATCAAACAATATTGTTAATTGATTAGTAGATATTGATAAAGGTTTATTAAAAAGAGAAATACAAAATGAAGATTTAGTTACTTTAAGTCCAAAATTAAATAAAGAGGATGCATTAATTAGTTCAGAACTAACGTGTGCTGAGGCTATTAATAAAATAAGGGCCTTTGAAATGAATCCAGGAGCTTATATAATTTTAAATAATAAAAGAGTCAAAATATATTTTGCTTATATGCGCCCTGTTAAAAATGCGATTGAAATTCATTTAAAAGATGGCATAATATATGCCACTGACTATAATATTGAAGGAAAAAAGAGAGTAAACTCTGTTAAAAAAATTATAATATAAGAAATGAAAAAATACACGAAACCATTATTATTCCCTATTTTATTAGTTGCTTCTAGTGCAACTGTTATTTTGTCTGCTTCTTGCAATGATTCTGGCACTTTATCTGATGATGTTGAAATAACGGCTGAAATTAAACAAAATCTTAAAAAGAAAAATATCTTTCCAGATAGAGTTTTAGATGAAGATTTAACATATTCATTTAAAAACTACAATGGAAATAATGTAAAAATCAATAATCCAAAGATTGCTGGTTATGATGTTGAAAAAGGCGAATTAATTATTGATTATGAATTGGTTTGAAGTTGGGGCAAAAGATTGCACAAACAACAATCTGTTGGTGGTTTTATGTCTGCTTATTCATATATTAATAAATGGTTTCAAGGGAATAATGTGAATGAAAATGAAGTTCTCAATGAAAAATTTCATAATATTAAAATTAAGTATAAAGAAGGCTATGATCCTAGTCAGAAATCATCATTTTTAGCAAGCCAAGTTTGTGACAAAATTTTTGGTGTTGAAAAAGTAAGTACGATTAATGTTGAAAACTTTAATGTTTCATTATATCAACGTTATTATGACGATCTAAAGCAAGAGGTATATGTCGACTACAAAGTTGTATATAATCATAAAATGCCAACTGATATCACTGAACCATATGAATTAATTAAAAAAATCAAACTTACTGAGTTTATGAGTATTCCAGCAGCCATTGATTTTGATTTAAATAACAATGCAAGATTTATTGGAAAAGATGAAAAAAGCATAGAAAAATCATCAGTTAGTGCTAAATTTGCTCATGATAACTTAACAGACATTCAATTACCAGGCAGTGAAAAATTTGCTAAAAATGAATTAGAAATAAAATCATTTTCAAAAAAATCTTATGACGAAAAAAAGGGCACGGTTTTAATTAGTTTAAATTGTGTAGTTAAAAAACCCGGAACAACGCAAATCTATGATGATTTAGAAATCACTTTGACTGGTTTTAAAACAAATTAGATTTTAAAAAACCAATTACTTTTAGGTGGTTGATTTTTTATATTTTGCTGTTTTATAAAGGAATTAGTCAATAGATTTAAAAAAAGACCATAGGCCTTTTATCAAATGCTTTATAGTCTTATCTTTTAATTTCCTTAAGACGCGCAGCCTTACCAGCACGATCTTTCATATAGTAAAGTTTAGCTCTTCTAACTTTATTAGATCTAACAACTTCAATTGTTGAAATCAAAGGTGAATTAAGAGGGAATGTTCTATTAATACCAACGCCAAATGAAATTTTTCTAACTGTAAAAGTTTCTCTTGTACCTGATTCTTTTTTACTAATTACTAAACCTTCAAAAACTTGGATACGTTCCTTACCACCTTCACGGATACGCACGTGAACTTTAACATTATCACCAACACGAAATTCTGGGAAGTCAGTACGCAATTGCTTTTCTTCAACTAATTCTATTAATTTATTTCTCATTTTTAATCCTTTCAATAATATCTGGACGATTTTTTAATGTTTTTTTATATTGCTCTTCTTTTCTTCATTTTTCAATTTCAGCATGGTTTCCGTTTAATAATACTTCAGGAACTTCCATGCCTTTATATATTCTAGGACGAGTATATTGAGGGTAATCAAGTAAGCCATCGCCTTGAAATGAATCTAACTCATGGCTTTCTTTTTTGATAACCCCATCTACTAAGCGGATAATTGAATCGGCCATCACCATAGAAGGCAATTCACCACCAGTTAGTACATAGTCACCTATTGATAATTCTTCATCCACCAATGAAACTATTCTTTCATCAAAGCCTTCATATCTGCCTGAAATAAATGTTATTTCATCATATTTAGATAATACTTCGGCTTTTTTTTGGTCAAATAATTTACCCTGAGGGGAAACCAGAATTTTATAGCCTGCTCCACTTTTTATTGAATTAAGTGCTAAATCAATTGGTTCAATTTTAAGCAGCATTCCTTGGCCTCCACCAAACACTTCATCATCAACTTTATGATGCTTTTCATCAGTGCTATATTTTCGGAAGTCAATAACTTTTATTTTCACTAACTTTTTTTCAATTGCTTTGGCAATTATTGACTCTTTTTTAAATGGACGGTAATAATTAGGAAAGAGAGTTAAAAAATTTATCTTCATTTATTTACTTAGTTGATGCTTTTTTAGCAGCAGTTTTTTTAGTTGAAGTTGTTTTTGCGCTAGTAGATTTTTTAGAAGCTACTGTTTTAGCAGGTTTAGAAACTTCTTTTTTAGTTTGCACTGATTTAGTGTTAGATTTTAAAGCAGCATTAATTTTTTCATTTAGTTTGTGTGTTCTAAATAAGTTATAAACGGTTTGAGTTAATTGAGCTCCGTTTTTGATTCATTGGATAGTTGCTTCTTCATTAATTTTAAAAGCTTTTGAATGTGGGTTGTATTCACCAATAGCTTCTATAAATCTACCATCACGTGGTGCACGTGCATCAGCAACAACAATTTTATAGCAAGCGTTAAATTTACTACCCAAACGTTTTAGTCTGATTTTAACCATATGGTTGCTCCTTTTCTGTAAAAAATTTTTTATTATGTGTCAAGTAGTTTTGCTTGACAGCAATAAATATGTAAATATTTTACACCATAAAAATAAAATATTAGAAAAGAATTTTCATTTTTGAATTTGTTATTAACTAGGTAATTTTCTCATATTTTTTGTGAATAAAAAAATGCCTTATTTAGTTGTTTTAAACTACAATAAAGCATTTTTATAACGTTTGTTATTTAGCTTTTGAAATAATAAATTTATTAGCAAATACATTTATTTCATACTTTTGATTTGGCACTATTGAACCATCAATGATTTGATATGCTAATATACTTTCTATGTTATTTTGAATATATCTTCTTATTGGACGAGCACCAAAATTAGAATCATAAGCATTCTCTGCTATATATTCAACTAATTTAGGATTGTATTTTAATTCTATGTTTTTAGCTTCATAAATTCTTTTAACTAATTTATTCATTTCTAACACAACAATTTGTTCAACATCATTTTGTGACAATGGATTAAATTTAATTATTTCATCAATACGGTTTATGAATTCAGGACTTAAGAATTTAAGCAATTCAGCCTTTAGGCTTGGCACTTCATTTAATTTGTCTAATATTTCAGCGTTAGCTGCAATATTTGATGTCATAATAACAATTAGGTTTCTACAGTTGATAGTTCTACCAGTAGAATCAGTAAATGCGCCATTATCTAAAATTTGAAGTAGTATGTTCAAAACGTTTCTGTCAGCTTTTTCAATTTCATCAAATAATAAAATTGTATAAGGATTTTTTCTTATTTTTTCAGCCAATGAACCGCCTGAATCAAAACCCACATATCCTGGAGGAGCGCCAATTATTTTAGAAACTGAGTGTTTTTCCATATATTCAGACATATCTAAACGTATCATTTGTTTTTCACTATCAAACATTGAAAAAGCAAGTACTCTAGCTAATTCAGTTTTACCAACACCTGTTGGCCCAGTAAATAAGAAACTAGCAAGTGGACGGTTTGGGTCATTAATGTTAGCTTTTGCCCTTAAAACAGCTTTAGTAACCAAAGAAATTGCTTCATTTTGACCTTTAATTCTTGCCTTTAGTTCATTTTCAAGGTTTAATAATTTTTGTTTATCTGTTTCCAAAAGTTTAGAAACCGGAATCATAGTTCATTTGGAAATAATGTTTGCTATTTCTTCTGGCGTTACACTATTTTTGATTAAACTTTCAGATGAATTAGCAATTTTCGTTTCAAGTTCTTTTATTTTCTTTTCAATTTTAGGAACTTCTGAATATTCAAGTCTTGAAGCGTCTTCATATTTAGTTTCACGTTTATAAATATTGATTTTGTATCATAAATCATCTAAATATTTCTTGTATTTTGATAAATCTTCAAGATTCTTCTTTTCAGCGTTTCACTTGCTTTGCAAGCCTTCAATTTTAGAATTAATATCACTAATTTGAGATTCTAGTTCTTTAATCCTTTTTTCATGTGATTTTTTGTTTTCTTCGCTTAAAGCAATTTTTTCCATATTGAGTTTAATTAGACGTTGCTTTGCTTTTTCTAATTCTTCTGGTTCATAGTTAATTTCAGTTTTTATTGTTGCAGCAGCTTCATCAACTAAATCAATTGCCTTATCAGGTAAAAATCTATCAGAAATATATCTATAGCTAAGTTTTGCAGCAGCTACTAATGCATCATCTTGTATCTTAACATTATGATAGTTTTCAAATCTGCTTTTAATTCCACGTAAGATCGTAATAGTATCATCAATAGATGGTTCTAACACATCAACTTTTTGCATACGGCGTTCTAGTGCAGCATCTTTTTCAATATATTTTCTATATTCATCATAAGTTGTAGCGCCAATTAAATGCATTTTTCCTCTAGCCATTAAAGGTTTTACAATATTAGCAGCATCCATGCCACCATCAGCATTTCTGCCTGTGCCAACAAGCATATGAATTTCATCAATGAAGACAATAATTTCGCCATTAGAGTCTTCAACTTTTTTGAGCACACTCTTTAATCTTTTTTCAAATTGGCCTTGGAATTGAGCTCCTGCTATTAAAGAAGCTAAGTCAATTTCATATATATCCTTATTTTTAAGATTTTCAGGTACTTCACCTTCAACTATTTTTCTAGCTAAACCTTCAACAATTGCTGTTTTACCAACGCCAGGTTCACCAACTAACACAGGGTTATTTTTGGTTTTACGACTTAATATTCTTATTAAACGACGGATTTCATCATCTCTGTTAATTACAGGTTCTAATTCATGTCTTGCAGCTAAATCGGTAAGATTTCTACCATACAATTTAAGAGGATCATTTTCATCACCATTTTTTTTATTTTTATTATCTTCTGATAAATTATTAAATAAATCTTCAAAATTAAAATCCATATTTTTACCTCCTCATTTATTTATATTAATATATTTTAGCACTCTTATGGTTAGATTGCTAAAAATATAATTAAATTATTTTGGTAGTTCATTTTGAATGAGAATCATATGAGAATAAATAGTTAATAATACATAAATATCAATATATAATTTATATCAATTTTAAATGCAAAAATAAATTATCGTATCACGAAAGGAAATATGAAAAAAGCTAAAAAATATGCAAAAGCACTTTTAATATTAGAAGGTATAAGTGCAATTTTACTAATTGTAATGATAGTTTTAATATTTCAAGCAATAGCAAAAGCTGGTGACACAAATTCATACGACTCAGAAAGCAATAGTTTGTCGCAATTAGCAACATTAGTAACCGCCAGCTTTATTAATTTATTTATTCTTTTTGTAATAATAGCAATGAGTATTGCTCAATTAGTCTTAGGCATTTTAATGGCAATTAATTGTACTGAAAATTCTGGCTTACAAATATTTTTATGAGTGTCAGTTATTGCTACATTTCTAGGCATTGGTTTATTGCTTTTTATTGCTGCTATTGTAGTGTTAGTTCATAAAGAGAGAGATTATAATAGACCCCCTATTGTAGCTGAATAAAGCTAAAATTAAAAAAGCAACGCGTGTTGCTTTTTTATTATTAGGCTTTAAAACAAGTATATTAGTAAATTTGATTGGAGTTAGATTTTATCGTTTCAAATTAATTTACCTTGAATTCTGTCTCTTTCTTTGTCAATTCCAATAATTTCTAATTTGATGTTATCACCGGTTTTAACAACTTCACTAGGATGAGAAATAAAATGATTTTTGTCTTTTTTCATATTGGAAATATGTATTAAAACAGCTTGTTTAATACCAACATACACAAAGATGCCAAAATCTGTTATATTTTGAACTGAACCATCAAGAATCATGCCTTCTTTAAGATCATCTAAGCTAAGTACATTATCTTTTAAAATGTAGCCACTTTTATCATCGCGTATGTCTTTGGTTGGGTTTAAAAGTGAGTCAATAATCAATTTTATATCGTAAATATTACTATTGAATTTTTTAGATAGCTCATCTAAATTTTGTTTTAGTAATAATTCTTTATCGATATCTTTTAAGTCTAATTTTAATTCATCAACAATTTTTTGAGCTAGGATATACGATTCTGGGTGAATACTTGTTCTATCGAAAAAGTTTTCTGAATCATAAATTCTTAAAAAACCAATTGATTGTTCATATGCTTTTTCACCTAAACCTTTAACATCAAGTAGTTGCTTTCTATTCGTAAATTTTTTAACTTTATTTCTAAATTCGATTATATTTTCTGCTAACTTATTATTAAGACCTGAAACGTATTTAAGAATTTCTTGTGAAGCAGTATTTAAATTAACGCCCACTAAGTTAACAGCTTTATCAACTTTAAATTGAAGAGCATTTGTTAGTTCTTTTTGGTTAACATCATGTTGATATTGTCCAACACCAATTGACTTCGGATCGATTTTTATTAGTTCATTGAGTGGATCTTGAAATCTTCTACCAATATTAATAGCACTTCTTTCTTCAACATTTAGATCGGAAAATTCTTTGATAGCTAAATCAGAAGCTGAATATACTGATGCTCCAACTTCTGAAACAATTGCATATTGCAATTGACTATTAATATTTTTGCTTTTTCTATTCTTAATTATCTGTGCTATAAATTGTTCTGTTTCCCTTGAAGCTGTTCCATTGCCTATTACAATAATATCAATTGGATATTTATCTAAAAAGTTATTAACTATTTTAGTTGCAATTTCTGTTTTAGATTGTGGTGGGTTAGGAAAAATTAAGCCTTTTTCTTTAAAGTCCCCTTGTGGATTTAAAATAGCAATTTTGCATCCATTAACAAAAGCTGGGTCAATAGCCATAATTCATTTTTCTTTAACGGCTGGAAATAAAAGCATAGACTCAACATTTTCAGCAAATAACTTAATAGCTTCTTTTTCAGCCCTAGCGAATAAATCAGATTTTATTTCTCTAATTATAGATGGGAAAATTAATCTATCTAAACTATCAATAATAGAGTTATGAATAATTTTGCCTGTTGTCTTAATTTTAAAATACTTTTCATTGAGATCATAAGTTATTTTAGCTTTGTTAAATTCTTCAATATCATAAGAAATAATTTTGAGGTTTTCACCACGTGATATTGCTAAAACTCTATGATTTGGAATGCTTTTAACTCTTTCTTTATGGTCATAATATTGACGAAAAACTTCTTTTTCATCTTCGGCATTCTTTTTCTTTTTAGTTATTATTCAACCAAAATTATATATTTGATTTTTAACCATTTCACGGTTAGAAATTTCTTGCGAAATAATTTGACTAATAATATATTGAGCTTGTTCAATTGCAAAATCTACATCTTTTACTTTTTCATTTAAATATTTTTCTGCCTCTTTATATGGATTAAATTTTGGATCAGTAGATTCCATAATAGTTTTAGCTAAAGGCTCAAGGCCTAAGCTAATAGCTTCTGTTGCTTTTGTTTTTTTGCCAACTTTAAATGGTTCATAAATATTTTCAACTTCAGCTTTTGTTTTGGCTTGTTCTATCTTGGATTTTAACTCAGGCGTTAATAGTTTCTTTTCGTCTAAAATTTTAAGAATTGCTTCTTTTCTTTTATTTAACTCAACATTATAAGTGTACATTTCATATATTGATTGAATTACTTCTTCATCAAGTCCACCGGTTTGTGCTTTACGATATCTAGCAATAAAAGGAACTGTGGCTCCTTCTTTTATCATAGTAAGCACAGATTGCACATTTTCATATTTAATATTTAATTCATTAGCCACAAAATTAATTGATAAGTCCATTCGCTCTCCTTTTTCGTTTTTATCTTTAAAACAGCCTAATTAGAAACTTGCAAAGTCAATATCATCATCAATTTTGCCTTTACTTTTTCAATTATTAAATAATTTTTTTCTTTCCACTTCATTTTTACATCTTAAGTACTCAACTTGATCTATATCATTTATAAGATCATATTTAGGCGATACTTTTTCTTTATATAAACTATATTTTTGATGAAAGTCAATTATTTTTTGTTTATCATCCTCAATCTGAGCTATTAGCTCATCTTTACCTTTAACTTTAAACAAAAAACATTCTATTTTACGTTTGCTTAAGTCGACTTTATCTGGATGAACATAGTCTTCTTCTTCCAAAAAACACGCTACTATTGCATATTCGTCATAACCTAATAAACTTGTATAAAGCTGTGCTTGTTTTTTATATGACTTTGGGATACCTTTACTATTTGCTGGATTTTTTTCTTGTTTTCATTCATCATATTTTTTTGCTTGTGCAGTTTTAATTTCATAAACTCTTTTTCTTTTTTTATCTAAGGCATCAGGTACACCACCGATAATATCAATATCAGCAAAATAATCATAACCAACAGCACTAGCTTCAATGTGTTCAATTTTTCCACCATTATTTGGATCTCTATCATAATATGATTGTAAATATTCAATAATTTTAGGTTCGAGAATAACACCAGCATTAACATATTTTTTTTGTAAAACAGGTAAGGCCAACCGAGCAATGTGACAAAATGCTTTAAATTCTGTATTGAATCTATCAGGTGTTAGAATATTCCCAATCGATGAACCACCCATTTTTTTAAATTTTTTGAATTTATCATTGCTAAGTAATTGTTGTTGAAATTCATCTTTTAAAATGACACATTGATTTTTTTCATCAAGAATATAATGTGTTCCATTGTAGTATTTAGGCATATTTTTTTCTTTCTGATCAGTTTATATTTTTTCTATTTTTAATAAATATTATTATATGGTATTTAAATGATTATTTTAGCAATCACTAACATCAATTGTAAATAGCACCCTTATGAAAATTTCCATTTTTTCATCATGCTATTTTCCATAACAATACTTACCATAATATATAGTTTTATAATTTAATTATTAATTTTTAATTTATAAGGAGAAAATAATGCAAAGAAACAGATTGAAAAAATCATTAATTTTTGCACTCCCTGCTGTTTTAACCACGACAGTTGCACCATTAGCAAGCATTAGTTGCGGGGGGGGGCAAATATAATTATCTAAATGATATTAAGTTTAAATTAATTAATCCATCTATAACCACGAATAAGGAAATAGTAGATGAATTTAAAAAGAACAAACAATCTTTAAAAAATTATTTAGAGATTTCTAATCCAAAAAAATATGATCTCCAAATTAATGATGTAGAGATAGTTGGCAATAGTTCTATTAAGCTTTTGATTAGAACATCTCAAAACGGAAAAAATGAATATAAAGCGTGGACTCAACCATTAAGTGGTCTTAAGGACTCATCAAAATCGTGAGAGAAAAAAGAATTAGAAGATTTATCAAAAGCTTTATTAGATCAAATTAAGAAGAATCCAAAAAATTTAATTGATTGACAAAGTACCGGAATTAAGGACAAGTTTCCATCAACTATTACTCCTGAAATGATAAAATTCAAACAACATGATCTAATCATTAAGAAATTCCCTGAAGTTGAATTAGTTGCTAATATTGATTCTAATTCTAAGGATGATGTTAAAGGTACATTATCTTTTTCATTAGAAATTAGAAACAAAAAAGGCGGATTAAACAAGGCAAAATATAAAATAGCTAATAATATATTATTATCAACTGATGATGGTCTCTTGGCATTAGATGATTTAACATCAAAATTAACGATCGATGATTTAGATTTGCCAGAAGATATAAAAGACAAGTTACCATCAAAATTCGAAGATGATATTGTTCTAAAAAAAGATTCTGTTTTTAAAAAGAAATATCCTAATGTTAAACTTATTAGAGTATCAAAACCAAACGATGAAAATGATGATCCAAATGGCATAAAAAATATTTCATTTAAGCTTAAATATGATCATAAAGAGTCATCAAAAGTTGCTAATTTGTCTATAAATAAGTTCTATTCTACAAAACAGTTTGATGCCTTGTG
>NZ_JNJV01000027.1 GCF_000702785.1 Mycoplasmopsis primatum ATCC 25948
GAGGACATTTTATACTTAATTTTATTGCCCTTGTTGTTCTCAAACTTACCTTATACAAATTAAATAAATTCTATGAAGATAATGGAGTAATTCAGAAATACACAAATGCTAGCTTAGTTGATCTACTTAATGCTTGCACAATCACATCTAAATTAAGAAATGGTCAAATTATAGAGCAATCATTTGCCCAAACATCTCCCGATGGAAATGTTAAAAGAGAGTTTGAAGAAATAAATAAAATACTAAAAAATTGTATGTAAAAAAACGAAAAAGCGAAAAAACATTAAAAATAACAGGGCTTTTTCGTTTTTTTCTTCAAAACTCAGAAACTCGGGAAAAAAATTATTTAACTAGTAAATAAATAAAAGCAACTTTGACTGTTTTAGAATTTGAAGTTGCTTTTATTTTATCAAGTATAAATTTAATAATTATTTATTTGAGTCTTCTTAATTAACACTAATGTTGTAATAACACAAGACAATGAGAAAACAATCAATAGAAAATTAGCAAAATATAGAATTATTGATATAGTAATGTGAGTCTTATTATCAATAACATTTAAAACCAACGAAACGAAAACGGCTATAAAAATCATAACTGCTAATAATAAACAAGACACAATAACCAAAATTTTGTATTTAAATATATGTATAAAAACAGATGAATCAAGTGCAAAATAAACAACAAAAGATAAAAGTAATGCTATAAATATAAAGGTTAATGATAAATTTGTTATAGATAAAAATTCAAATGATTTACTGCTGAACATGCGAAATAATTGATTAAATCTATCTAATATTGGATAAATCGTAAGAATAAATAAACAAAGAATAATTGAAAAAAGTACGCATAGTTGAGAAAAGATTATTTTATTTTTTTGATTCATAAATTAGCTCCATTTTTTGATTCAATTCATATAATAAAATTTTTCTAACATCGAGCATATTGTTGTCTGTATCATTTAATTCATTCAAAAAGCAATTGACTATTGGATTTTGTACATTTAGATTTTTGTAGTACTTATTTAAAAAATCATTCTTATCATGCTCATTAACAAAAGTTCATTTTAGAGATGAAAAATTGTTTTTGTTTAATTTAGGTTCGCCAATAAATTTATCATATAAAGAATGTTTATTTTCAAGGATCTTATTAATTCCACCGCCAACATTTTTTACAAAAATATTTTTATCTATTAATTTAACAAAAGTACTAATAAATAAATACACTTCTGAAAAATTAATGTTTTTTGAATTGTTTAACTTGATGAATTCTAAAAATTTCTCAGTGCTTTGTGGTTTTGAAAAATCAAAGATATTTTTATTCAAATAAAATTGTAAGAAATAATTGGACAAATACAAATGCGAAAATGCTTCTGTAATTTTTTTATAGTTTCAATAATTATTTTTGCTTAACAAAAATGCTAAATCAATATAAGAATTCTTAATTTTGGCTTCATAATTTAATTTAGATATTTTATCGTCATTATTTACTAAATATAAATGAAGTATTTGGTGCATTTTCATAGCTATCATGAAATTGATCTTAGGAATCTTAATATTATTTTTTGTAGTAATAAACCTTTTAGGAATGTATTTTGAGTATAAAACTTCAATTTTTATATCGTCATATTGATATTTGCTAGCAGCAAAATCTTTGAATTTTTCTTCAAGATTTTCAAATGATTTAGCATCAATGTATTTTGTCTCATTTGAAGCAGAAGCGAAGTCTAAATCATTATTTTCTCTTCAAAAGTCATTATAAGCAAACTTTATTGAACCACTACCATAGAGAACTAAACCCTTAGAATCAAAGAAGGAAATTAAACTAGTATTTAATTTATCACTTGCGCTATTTTTTGCATTGATCACTTTGAAAATATCATATTGAAAGTTAATGATAAGGTAAATGTTAAATCATTTTAGTGCTCTAAAAATATTGAATTCAAAATATTTGTTAATCATGATAAGGGACATGCTTTTAGTAAAACCGTAAAAACATGCTCAAAATAGAAGAATAAATATTATAGATATCACTAGATAACCACTACTTTTATCGGAATTTTGTGGAAAAGAGCGACCATAAAAAGAAGGATCAATAATAGCTACTAGTCCAAAAAAAGCCATTACCGGTAAAAAGATAAAAGATATAAACAAGAGAATATATTGAAAATAAAGTTTTTCCTTAATTAATTTAAACCGATGAATTAAACTAATTTTGTCTTCTAGTATCATGATGATGAGCCCCAGTAATCTTCTCTTAAATAATCACTATAAAGTGTATATGCTTTTTGATATACGCCATGAACAGTATCGTATGATTTCTTTACTTTATCTCTTGCTATTAGAACAGAGAAATAGTCTCATCAGTTATAGTCTATATTATTAAGAGTATCCTTAGCTATTCTAAGTGCATTTTGTAACTCTTCAATATTTTTATTTTTAGAAACTTCCATAATTCCATTAAAAATATGAATAATAAAATCACATGAATAATTTAAAAATTCCTCGCTTCTTTTTAATAAACCAAGTGCTGTAAAAATAGTTTTACCGGCCAAAATACCAGTATCAATAGGTTGAATACCAGTTTTTCCGCTTTCTTCAAGGGCGCCAAAGAAATCACCAGCAGCGGCAGACGCGTCTCACAAAGGATTTAATTTATATAAGAATGAATGTAGGTCACTTAAAACGCTTTTAGCAGTTTTATGAAAATCTAAATATGTCTGTATAGCTCAAAAAAGTCGACTATTTATAGTGTTTCAGTCATCGTTTGTAACAAAATCATTTACTGTTTTATTTTCACTTGAAAAAGACATCAAAGTTAAATTATTAGACTCTGTTTTAATTTCTGAAATTTCTCTATCAAAAGCACTTTTTAAATTATTGAGAGTATCTTTTAACTCTTCAATAGAAAAATCTTTATGTTCTTGTTCTATTTGTGGTTGAAAATTTATAATAATCATTTTATTTCCTTATAATTAATTATATTATATCAATTTACTGACTATATTTATATGTCCCAGATAGTACTATCATTGATTTTTTTAAATTTTAGAGAATATTAATTAAGCAAAACAAATTATTTATATAAGGCTTTGATTAATGATAAAAAGTTGCTATATTTTTTATTAAATGTTTAGACATTTTTTAATAAATAAAATCATTTTTATAGAAATAAATATGATGCATGCAATCCAGCAAATAATAAATAGATTTAATGGTAAGGTAAATACTAATAGTGGCAAATTATTAAAATGCCCATAAACAATTATCACTAAGAAAGAAGCAGTTCATAAAAAACATAAAATAATAATAAAGCATATAAATGAAATGCGATATTTATGCATTAAGGGGTAGATTGCAAAACTGAATGAAAATAAAATTGATAGAGCTAAAACAAAAATTAAAAGAATACCGGCTACTAGTGAAAAGGCAAAATCTGTGTATTTTCCAACTAAAAAAGGCATTAAATAAAACAAAGCAACCAGCGTCAATAATGAACAAATTATTGATAGTTTAATTACATTTATCTTGTTTTGCTTTTGCATAATACTTCTCCATATTTTTACTTAATTCATATAAAAGTAACTGCCTTATATCAATTGATTTATCTTGTTCGCCTTCTTTAAAATCACTAATCATTTCATCAAGGATCTTGTTTTCATTATTTAACTTTTCATAAAACTTATGTAAAAAATTCTCTTTTTCGCTTTGTGTTATGAATGTTCATTGAAATGATTGAACGTTTCTATCACTTGGTTTTGAATTTGTAATAAGCCTATCGTAAAATTGACTTCTATTTTTTATATTACTATTCATTTCTTTGCCAATATGTTTAATGAAAATATCCTTTTCAACAAATTCAATAAATAATTTTACAAATTGATAGCCTTCAGCATAGTTATCATTCATTAAACTAATTTCTTTTACAAATAAAATGAACTTTTTTATTTCATCACTGTTTGTAAATTCAAAAATTTGTCTATTTAGGAAAAACTGAACTAAATAATTAGATAAATATAAGAAATTAAATGACTTTTTTAATTTATCAAAATTCCAATATTTACTTTTATTTAACAAAAAACATAAATCAATAAATGTATTTCTTACCTTTTGGTTAAATAACTCAGGTGAATCAATTTTATTTTGCGAGGCTAAATATAAATGTAAAAGTTGGTGCATTTTCATGCCAATCATTAAATAGATATTAGGTATATCAATATTATGTTTTTTTTCTAAGAAATCTAGCTGGTATATACTTGCCATATAATACTTCAACATTAATGTTTTTATATTCATATTTGCTGGCAACAAAATCATCAAATAGTAATTTTAAATTATCTGCTTCGTTTGGTTTAGCATACTGTGGCGCTAATGATTTGGATGCAAAATCATAATCATTTGACAATCTTCAATAATCACTATAAGCAAAATTAATGGAAGCACTACCATGTAATATAAGATTTTTGCTATTCATATATTTAATTAGTTTAATATCTTGCATAGCTTTCTGGTTTGATAAATTGATCTTTTTGAACATGTTATATTTCATTCTAATAATAAGATAAACATTAAATCATTCCAAAGACCTAAAAATATTAAATTTATAATAAGTATTAATCATAATTATAGAAATCGACTTAACGATTCCAAAAACACAGGCTCAAAAAAGCAATATTGTAGAAATAATTACAAATTCATATACAAAAATTTTATTTTTACTGTTTTCAACATTGCTAAACAAAAAACTTACATATTTAGACGGGCTAATACAGAATAAAATCACTGCATTGAAATAAAAATAGTAAACAAAAGCGAAATTATTAAAAACAAATATTGAAACACTAACGTTTTATTAATTAGTTTGGCATTTTCAAGAGCATCTAATTTTTCTTTTAATATCATCCATCCCTCCAAAAGTTTTCTCTAATATAATTAAGATATTCAATTTGCGCTCTATGTAAATGACGCTTATTGACTTCAATGCGCAATTCACTTTTGATTTAGATATAGCTAAGGAAAGAAAATTGTTTCATCAACTTTTCATAGCATCAAGTGCATTTTTAGCTATTTCAAATGATCTTATTTATAATAGTAATATCTTTAGATTTAACTATTTTGACTAATTGATCAGCATTTTGCCTTTCATTAATGCTGTGTGCTTGTGTATAAGTTATTATCGTAATTTAAATTCTCATTTAGTTCTCCTTTAATTACATTTATTAAATATTTATTAGCAAATACATATATTTTTATTTATAGTTAAATTATAATAAATTAAGAATGCTTATATATATTCATAATAAAAATATAATTGGGCACAGCATACAAAAAAATTAAAAAAATATTTTCGTTTTTTATTTTTTACATTATTATTTTAATAACGCGTTTTGGCGTTGGTATATCAATAATTGTATGGTTTTGATTTTGCTAAAAAAAATTAAAAAAATATTTTGTTAAAAAAGTTATTGGTATATAATTGTTAAGCAATCTTTTATTTGAGATTGTGAAATGTTCTTTGAAAACTAGATATATAAACATGACAGTCAATTTTTTCGAGAGTTTGATCCTGGCTCAGGATGAACGCTGGCTGTGTGCCTAATACATGCATGTCGAGCGAAGGTAGCAATACCTTAGCGGCGAATGGGTGAGTAACACGTACTCAACGTACCTTTTAGATTGGAATAGCGGGTGGAAACATCCGATAATGCCGAATACTTATTAAGATCGCATGGTTTTAATATAAAAAGAAGCGTTTGCTTCGCTGAAAGATCGGAGTGCGCAACATTAGCTTGTTGGTGAGGTAACGGCCCACCAAGGCGATGATGTTTAGCGGGGTTGAGAGACTGAACCGCCACACTGGGACTGAGATACGGCCCAGACTCCTACGGGAGGCAGCAGTAGGGAATATTCCACAATGGACGAAAGTCTGATGGAGCGACACAGCGTGCAGGATGAAGGCCCTATGGGTTGTAAACTGCTGTGGTTAGGGAAGAAAAAGTAATATAGGAAATGATATTACCTTGACGGTACCTGATTAGAAAGCAACGGCTAACTATGTGCCAGCAGCCGCGGTAATACATAGGTTGCAAGCGTTATCCGAAATTATTGGGCGTAAAGCGTCTGTAGGTTGTTTGTTAAGTCTGGCGTTAAATTTTGGGGCTCAACCCCAAAACGCGTTGGATACTGGCAAACTGGAGTTATGTAGAGGTTAGCGGAATTCCTTGTGAAGCGGTGAAATGCGTAGATATAAGGAAGAACATCAATATGGCGAAGGCAGCTAACTGGGCATACACTGACACTGAGAGACGAAAGCGTGGGGAGCAAACAGGATTAGATACCCTGGTAGTCCACGCCCTAAACGATGATCATTAGTTGATGGGGAACTCATCGACGCAGCTAACGCATTAAATGATCCGCCTGAGTAGTACGTTCGCAAGAATAAAACTTAAAGGAATTGACGGGGATCCGCACAAGCGGTGGAGCATGTGGTTTAATTTGAAGATACGCGTAGAACCTTACCCACTCTTGACATCTTCTGCAAAGCTATGGAGACATAGTGGAGGTTAACAGAATGACAGATGGTGCATGGTTGTCGTCAGCTCGTGTCGTGAGATGTTCGGTTAAGTCCTGCAACGAGCGCAACCCTTGTCCTTAGTTACTAACATTTAGTTGAGCACTCTAAGGAGACTGCCCGAGTAATCGGGAGGAAGGTGGGGACGACGTCAAATCATCATGCCTCTTACGAGTGGGGCTACACACGTGCTACAATGGACGGTACAAAGAGAAGCGAAGTGGTGACATGGAGCAAACCTCAAAAAACCGTTCTCAGTTCGGATTGAAGTCTGCAACTCGACTTCATGAAGTCGGAATCGCTAGTAATCGTAGATCAGCTACGCTACGGTGAATACGTTCTCGGGTCTTGTACACACCGCCCGTCAAACCATGGGAGCTGGTAATGCCCGAAGTCGGTTTATAAAGAAACTGCCTAAGGCAGGACTGGTGACTGGGGTTAAGTCGTAACAAGGTATCCCTACGAGAACGTGGGGATGGATTACCTCCTTTCTACGGAGTACACACGTCTTTCGTTTTTTAGTAAAGACATAACCAAAGTTATTTACAGACCTGTTATTTATATATTTTATGTCATGGGCTTTTAATAAGGTCGGAGCTTTATATCTAGTTTTGAGAGAGCATTCTCTCTTTGTTCTTTGAAAACTGAATAGTAAAATATTTTTCGATATTTACAACGACATCAAAAATCAAATTAAAAATTTAATGGTTAATTTGTTTTGATTCATCGAGTAAATCATATTAATTATGATTCATTGAAATGTCTTAAAATACACATCTTAAACTAAACAATAGGAAAATACTACTTTTAAATAAGTAAGAGTTTGTGGTGGATGCCTTGGGTCTGGAAGTCGATGAAGGACGTGATTACCTGCGATAAGCCTCGTGGAGCCGGAAATGTGCTATGAAACGGGGATTTCCGAATGGGGAAACCTAACTAGGGTAATGCCTAGTTGCCTATGTCTGAATTCATAGGACATAGAGTGAGACACCTTGTGAACTGAAACATCTTAGTAGCAAGAGGAAAAGAAAATAAATAATGATTTCTTTAGTAGCGGCGAGCGAACGAGAAAGAGCCCAAACCATTTTAAATGGGGTTATAGGACAGACTACATAGAGTTACAAAATCTAATGATAGCAGAAGCTTTTGGGAAGAAGCGGCGTAGAGGGTGATACCCCCGTATGTGAAATTATTAGATCTCTTGGCTGTATCCTGAGTAGGGCGGGGCACGTGAAACCCTGTCTGAATTTGCCGGGACCACCCGGTAAGGCTAAATACTAACCAGACACCGATAGTGAACTAGTACCGTGAGGGAAAGGTGAAAAGAACCCCGAGAGGGGAGTGAAATAGATTCTGAAACCACTTACTTACAATTAGTCAGAGCCCGTTAATGGGTGATGGCGTACATCTTGCAGTATGGACCGGCGAGTTACTTTAACATGCGAGGTTAAGCGGAAAAAAGCGGAGCCGTAGAGAAATCGAGTCTTAATAGGGCGATTAGTATGTTGAAGTACACCCGAAACCATGTGACCTATTCATGAGCAGGTTGAAACTTGGCTAACCCCAAGCGGAGGACCGAACCGTAGTACGCTGAAAAGTGCCCGGATGACTTGTGAATAGCGGAGAAATTCCAATCGAACTTGGAGATAGCTGGTTCTCCTCGAAATAGCTTTAGGGCTAGCGTGTAGTGTTAAGTAATGGTGGTAAAGCACTGAATATGGAATGGCCTCGCCTAGGGGTACTGACTATAATCAAACTCTGAATACCATTATGTATTACTATGCAGTCGGAACCGGGGTGCTAACGTCCCGGCTCGCGAGGGCAACAACCCAGATCGTCAGCTAAGGTCCCAAAATCGTGTTAAGTCAGAAAGGTTGTGAAGTTTCATAAACAACTAGGAAGTTGGCTCAGAAGCAGCCATCTTTTAAAGAGTGCGTAATAGCTCACTAGTCAAGAGACTTTGCGCCGACAATTTAACGGGAGTAAAACACGATACCGAAGCTACGGGCACATTTGTGCGTTAGAGGAGCGTTCTTAGGGCAATGAAGTCAGACCGTAAGGACTGGTGGAGCGCTAAGAAGTGAGAATGCCGGTATGAGTAACGATTCGTAGTGAGAATCTACGACGCCTATTGGGGAAGGTTTCCTGGGCAAGGTTCGTCCACCCAGGGTTAGTCAGGACCTAAGGCGAGGCTGAAAAGCGTAGTCGATGGACAACAGGTTAATATTCCTGTACTTTCTTTAAATGTGATGGAGTGACGGAGAAGGATAATCATACCTATTACTGGATTTAGGGGTAAATGATAACTGGTGATTGTAGGCAAATCCGCAATCTATAACCGGGAGTTATGATGCATAGAGTCTTGCGACTTGAATTTGATGATTTCATGCTTCCTAGAAAAGCTTCTAAACTTAATTTTAAGGAAACCTGTACCGAGAACGGACACACGTCCCCGAGATGAGTATTCTAAGGCGAGCGAGAAAACTAGTGTTAAGGAACTCTGCAAAATGACCCCGTAAGTTCGCAAGAAGGGGTGCCTATGGTAAAACATAGGCCACAGTAAATTATGAGGGGCAACTGTTTATCAAAAACACAACTCTCTGCTAAACCGCAAGGTGATGTATAGGGGGTGAAGCCTGCCCAGTGCCCGAAGGTTAAGTGGATGCGTTAGCTTATGCGAAGCGTTGAAATGAAGCCCGGGTGAACGGCGGCCGTAACTATAACGGTCCTAAGGTAGCGAAATTCCTTGTCGGCTAAATACTGACCTGCACGAAAGGCATAATGATCTCTCAACTGTCTCAACACTAGACTCGGTGAAATTATGGTCCCAGTGAAAACGCTGGGTACCCGCATCAAGACGAAAAGACCCCATGGAGCTTTACTATAACTTCGTATTGAGATTTGGCCTAACATGTGTAGGATAGGTGGGAGACTTTGAAGCTGAGACGCTAGTAGCAGTGGAGTCAACCTTGAAATACCACCCTTGTTATGTTGAGTTTCTAACTTGCCATCATAATCAGGTGGGAGGACAGTGCGTGGTGGGTAGTTTGACTGGGGCGGTCGCCTCCTAAAGAGTAACGGAGGCGTTCAAAGGTACACTCAGTACGGTCAGAAACCGTATGTAGAGCGCAAAGGTAGAAGTGTGCTTGACTGTGAGACTTACAAGTCGAGCAGGTGCGAAAGCAGGACTTAGTGATCCGGCTGTACATTGTGGAATGGCAGTCGCTCAACGGATAAAAGTTACCCTGGGGATAACAGGCTAATCTTGCCCAAGAGATCACATCGACGGCAAGGTTTGGCACCTCGATGTCGGCTCATCGCATCCTGGAGCTGGAGTCGGTTCCAAGGGTTGGGCTGTTCGCCCATTAAAGCGGTACGCGAGCTGGGTTCAAAACGTCGTGAGACAGTTTGGTCCCTATCTGATGTGGGCGTTGGAATATTGATGAGAGCCGCTCTTAGTACGAGAGGACCGGAGTGGACGTACCGCTGGTGTTCCAGTTGTTCCGCCAGGAGCATAGCTGGGTAGCTAAGTACGGAAAGGATAACCGCTGAAAGCATCTAAGTGGGAAGCCTCCTCAGAGATTAGTATTCCCTTGAAATTCCTTATAGACTATGAGGTTGATAGGCTGGATGTGTAAGCACAGCAATGTGTTGAGCTGACCAGTACTAATAAATTGATAGGTTTAAAAGTAGAGATGTGGATTTAAGACATTTCAATGAAGCATATAATTACTATTCAGTTTTCAGAGAGCAAATGCCCAAGTGGGCTTTTTTTATTTTTTCCATATCTATACTATGGCGCTCGCTAAAAAATATATAATTTGGTATATATGGAAATGGAGAAAATATGAATAAGAAGACATTAATTTTATTTTTTAGCTTACTAGCTGCTTTTATTGTTATAGTAACAATTTTAGCCATTTGTTCAAACTTAATTGATTGAATGTTCTTTATGAATAACTTAAAATATAAAGGAGTTCCAAATGGTAAGTAAAAAACATAATTGATTATTAATTATAATTCCGCTAATGCTTTATGCACTGATAGGTATAATAGTTTTATCAACTAATGTTTTATATAGATCTAGATTTAATAAACGTGCATTTTTCTTTTTATTCATAATTTCAATGTTTTTATTTTTATACTTATTCATCTGATTTAAAGGTAGATTCTTATATTTACAAACCAAACAAAATAAAGAAGTTATGAAAAGCACTAAATGAATTAGTGACTTAATAATTTATATAGTTTTAACATTATGATGAACTTGCAATATTGCCTTATTTGGAGATTATATTACAGTGGACGAGTGTTTAGCTTACAGAATAATTTCAATTATAAGTTATGCTTGTGCCTTTATTTATAGCATTATTCATTTAGCACTTTTTATTATAAGTATAAGAAAAGCTCAAACTGTCAAAATTTCACAAACTAATCAGGTTAAAGAAGAGACGGAAGCAATTTAATTATTTTGCTTTTATAATCATATAATTATCAAACTTGTAGCAAGATGTATTGATATAAAAAAATGCTTGTAAAAGCATTTTTATTAATTAATATAATAGATATTGGCTTGCTTCACTAGACTTAACTTTTTCAGCGTTATTTTCAGCAATTCTTTGTAGAAATGATAATGGCTTTTCCCTTTTTTTCATCCTTTCATTGTACTTTGCTGAATAGGCAATAAATATAAAATAAATATAAGGCATACCAAGATTTGTTTCTAATAAGGAATTAATAAATAGTGTCATTAACTTTTGTTCTAATGTTCTGCCATTGCTTCTTATGCCACCAAGCAATAGACCTAGTTCTCAGCCTAATTGAACCAATATACCCATATACAATAGTCAAAGAATATTAACTCTATATTCTTTATTATGAAATAAATTTCACATAACTAACATTAGATAACCAGCAAAAAGCAAGATAGCCATAATTCCATGCGTAGTTGATGATGTCCTATATGTTTCTATTACTGTGCTGTTATTAAAACGAGACATAATCATTGGTCCACATAATCATCATAATAAAATTATTAATGATCATTCAAATAGGTGCTTGTCTTTTGATATCCAAAGTCAAATTCACACAAAATTAGTAAAACCATAACTCATACTCATTCAGAAAAGAATTAAAAAAGCATTGACATCAGAAACCAAATGATTATTAATAGCAATTTTTCTTTCTTTAAAGAGTAAATAGAATATACAATAATCCACTAATAAATATAATAGTCCAGCAAACAAACCAACTAATAAAGTGGTGTATTTTTTTCTTCATAGCAATAAGCTAACCATTAGAGTTAAAAAAATTAAATCAAAGACGATAAATGATTCATTAAAAACTCTTTTAGCAATAATTGATCCGTCATCAATCATATTTTCTCCTTAAATTTATAATATAAATTCTATCAAATTATTATTTAAAAAATAATTCTTAAAGCAAGCATAAATTACTAATTTATTCAGTCAGCAACAACCTTTAAAATTTCTATTTTTCCCTGTTTTATAGGACTTTATGAGAAAAACACACCATTATACAAAAAATAAAAAAGTGCTTGTTAGAACACTTCTTACTTTTTTATAATTTAAAGTTTGAAATCTTTATTTTTACAGAAACAATTGATTCAGTATCTCCCTTTTTGAAATACAGGAATAAAGTTAAAGTCTTATTTTTGGTCTTTGAACTTTTTCCAATTTTTATAATTTGATACTCTGCTGGTAAATCATTTATTATTAAATTTTCTTTTAATTTATCAAATTCTCAGTTATTTACTTCTTTACTATCAAGCGTTTCTTTATTTTTAAAATCATATGTTAAATTTAACTTTTTGATTTCTTCATTAAGCTTTAAAGATTTAATATATTGATCAAATACATCTTTGCCCCATTTATCGTTTTTAATTTCAATTCTTTTAGATGACATTCTACTTTGATCGAAAGAACCAGCATTATAATCTTGTATTGTTATAGCTGTTATTTTAACTGTTAATAAATTATCTTTGTACTCTGGTTTTGAAAATACATAAATTGTTTGGTTTTCACGTATTGATTTAATATTGGCAAAGAAATATATATTTGACTTTTTAACATAATTATTTACCTTATAAAATTGAACAAGCTTTTTGTCAGCATTTTCAACCATAGCATTGTATATATCTTCATCTCATGCATATAAATAAGTAATATTTTTTATAAAATCATTCAATTGCGGTGCGGAAGTTGATTTGTGCTCATCGGCAGGTGTATCAACAAATTTATCAATAGATAGATCTGGCTCAATTTCTTCATTTATAGTGGCAATTGGAGCAGTTTCGTCGGGCAAAGGATCTTGACCTTTATTTTTTCTCATTTCATTTAGAATTTCAATACCCAAATTAGAAAAATCAATTTTAATTTTTTTCATTATAAAAGGACTATCTAATCAATTAAGAATAGATGCTTTTACTTCAACATAGTAATCATTGTTTTCTCTTGACAAAAGTCCAAAATTGTAATTTAAATTATGGTCTATGCTTTCTATTCAAAATGATTTATTAGAAATTTTTCCATTATTTAATTTCTCAATATAAGTTCTATCTTTTGAATATTTAGGATAAATTGCTGTTTTTGATAACTGATCACTAATATATGCTCTAATTTCATTTTCATTTAAATTATGAAAATTTTTGCCTTTTGAATATTCGCTTTCTACTAAAATTTCCTTTTCGATAAAAATATCACGATTGTTTTTAACTGACATTTTAGACATTATTTTAATTTGGTTTTTACCCGAAATATTTTCAATATTTATACCACATAATTCAATGTTGTATAAATTTACATCATAGCCGTCAATTATGAAATTTGGTTTGTTATTGAAATTGTTAATAGTTCTATGTTTAATAACGTGTTGATATGCTTTTTCATCTAATATAAACACCTTAATTTTACTAATTTCTTCCCCTATTTTTTCTTTCGCCGCTTTTTCAAAATTTAAAATCTCATCTGTCTTTTTTCAGCCCTTAATTACATATGAAGCATTTTTATTCATTACAATATCAGTGCCCTTAATTTTTAATTTAAAAATAATAGTAACATCATAATAATCTTTATCTTCATTTTTAACTGCTTTGTAAGTTGCTAATTCATAACCCTCACTTCCATTATCAAACAAATTGAGCCACCTGTTTTTCTAAAAAAATAGGGGATAATTATTGGTATGAATAAAACAGGTGATAGAGAAAACTGAATTTCAAGAAGTGAAAGAATAGTTAGCGCAATAATACACAATTTAAATTTTACTAACGAAAGGTTGGCGCGCATGTGCGACGTTAGCATTTCAACAATAAAAAGATGAAAATTAAAAATCAAAAAAGCAAATGGCAAAGTTGTTGTAAGTCATAATAATACAAATAATCAAAATGCCAAAAAATATAGTG
>NZ_JNJV01000028.1 GCF_000702785.1 Mycoplasmopsis primatum ATCC 25948
TATATCTTTTATTGTGTGAACGAAAATATAATTTTTTATCAGTGCCTATAACCAAATTAAACTCTCCATTGTCTACAACATTTATTCTTTTGTTTGTTCGGGAATCAATAGGCATATATCATTTATTTTGGCATCTTACAGCGCCATTGCTTATTTTTCTCTTGATTACTAAATCAAAGTGTCTGTCTATCTCATTTGTGATAGGACAAAAAACATTTTGTTTTTCTTTTATTGAACATGAAGTATTAATTTTTTCAATAATTTTATCTTTGAATGCATTTGCTTGTTCAACATTATGAATATTATTTTGCTTAAGAAAAAATGGAATATTTGGATCTGTAAAAAATAAGTGTGTTAGGCATCAACGTTGAGTTGGTGCTTTTTTAATAGACCTGTTAAGTTGATGTTAATGGTGGAGGTCTAATGTATTTAAACTGTGAAAATTTACCTTTTTTAAAAAATAGAGAAGTGGTGAATTTTTATAGTGGTATAAAAAATGAATTAGATTTTGTGCAAAAATACAACTTAAAAAAATATGATAAATTGAACTTGGAATTTTTAAATATTAAAAATTGAAAATTAGTGATTAGTGAAAGTTATTATCGTAAATTTAAAAATGATAAGGTTTTAATTGAGTTGTTTGCTGTTTTAAAAGAATTTAATGGCAAAAAAATAACTTTTGATTTTCTTTATAGTTTGGGTTTTAAAAAGACGACTTTAAAACTTGCTGTTAAAAAAATGACTGATTTTAATTTACTTGATACTGTGGCTTTAAATGATTTTAAAGTTTTGAAACTTAAAAAAATGAATATGGCTGATAGTTGAGTAGAAAAATTGGTTCTTAAAGGTAAATGCAAAAGAAAAAGACCATATAAAAAAGAATGAGTTCCTGCGAAAGAACAAAAATGAGTTCTTAAAGGTGAAGATACGTGGAGAATATTTTTATTGTATGGTTTAAATGCTGCTTTACTTTATAGCATTTTAAAATATAAAAAACATAGTGTAAATGCTGGTAAAGATAAAGTGTCTAATTTAGACAATAATGAAAAGATAGTTATACATAATAATTATTTTGGAGTATTTGGTTTAAATTCTATTGCTGTTTATAGAGCACTTAAAAAAGTTTGTTTATTCCTTAATATTGAATATAAACATCTTTTTATAGTTGAACGCGAAAGAGTTTTAAAAAGTCTTAAATATAAATTTCCTTGAATAGATGATTGTATGAATTATAGTCAATGAGGTTTTATAACTAAAAGATATCTGGTTTATGATTTTAATTAATATTTTATTATCTGTTAAAAAGAAGTTTGATGATAACGACACTATTGTGTCTCTTTTGTTGTGCTAATAATTCAAAAAAACGGGGTTTCGTTTTTGTTGGTTGTATAGCAGAGACAAAATTTGATATGTAAAAAGACTTAATATATATTTCTTTATCTTATTATCATCATCTTTATACATAATGCTTTAATAAAAAATAGTTGTATATGGTTTAGATTAGTTGATTGTTTTAGTAAGAAATAGTTAATGTGATTTAAATTAATAGTTATTGCTTTAATAGAAAATAATACATTTGGTTTAAGTTAATTATTTAGTGTTTAAGTAAAAAATAGTTTCTGGTTTATAAAAAATAATTGTTTGGTTTTAGTATATATATTCTTGCCGTTTTAGTTTAATTTGTTTCTTATAAGGTTCTTTTTTACAAAAGATTAAGACGGTAAGAATATGTATGCTAATGCTGAAATAGTATATATACACTTGCCGTTTATTGAAAACTCTCTCGCTTTTAATTCATTGCTTAATAGACGGTAAGTGTATGTATATTAGAAAGAAAAAGGAGAACCTTATGATTAAGAAAAAAATAGTGTGGGCTTTATTTGATGATGGTGAACGTTCTTATTATAATGCATTGAAAGATGATGATAGGTATATGGTTATAAGTATAGGAATAAATAAAAAGCATCCAGAGAATGATAACTATAAGATTATAGATTTATCAATAACTAATTTAGATTTATTTAAGGAGTTAAATAAATTACCTGCTCCTGATGTGATTATTGCTTCGCCACCTTGTGAAAGTTGAAGTATGGCGGACAATCCTTGTTTTGCTTGAACGTCAATTAGTGATTTAGGAGATAAAGGGGTTGAAGTTCTTTTAAAAAATGAACGCTTCTATACGATGTGAAATGAAAAAGGAATAAAAAATAGATTTAGATATTTTAGAAATAAAGAGATTAAAAGAATAATCGGTGAAAATACGGTTGCTGCTTTATGTGAAATTATTAAAGAGTATAAACCTGAGACGTGAATTATAGAGAACCCTGCGACAAGTAAAATTTTTGATTGAATAAAATATTTCCATTGTTTGTTCGGCTTTCCTAAAAAAACTTATTACTCGGCATACAATAAAGAATTTTCTCTAAAACCGACTATCTTTTATTCTAATACGTTTTTAGATTTAAAAGATAAAAGGACAGAAGGTAAGAAATGGGGAATGTTCGGTTCTCGGTTGGCTGATAATTGCAATTATGATATACGGAGTAAGATACCTGCAGAATTAATACAAGATATTTTTAAAAATTTAGGTTAGGGGTTTTATATGAAAATAGAAGCAAAAAAATGAAAGGAATTTATTTAATGAAAACGAATAATGAAAATGCAAAAATTGATTGGGCAGAACTAAAGGAATTTCATGCTTTTAAAACTTATTTATTATCTTGCAGGAATGCATCGCAGGAATTAAAATATGTTTTGCGTGAGATTGAAATTAATTGAATGGATTATTTAATTGCGTGACCTTTTATGGCAAAAATAGAAACATTTTTAAATCGCACACATTTAATTTCTTTAGATTCATTTTTTGATACTATGGACGAGTTTGAATTTTTCTATGGGGAATGACATAAAAATATTTTTTCAAAAAAGTAAAGGTATAGTATGGAGAAAAGTTATGTAAGAATTGAATTTGCTAATAGCACTATAAAAAAGAAAGTTAAAAAAGGGCAAAAAGAAGTGCACGATTTCGCTTTCTATAAAAGTGGCAAGTATTTGTTATATATTGGGCGTGATGGTGCTGTTTATATACAAGAAGCCGATTTAGATATTGAAAAGTTAAAAAAAGAAGGTGTTAATGTTGTAGATTATATGCATAGTCGGGTAAAGAAAAATACTGATGGCTTAAAAAGTGGTGTTTATAGTTTATTTGACTTAAATGCTGATGACGTTGATATTGAATTAGAAAAAAAGAAACTTAGTAAATTGAAAAACGGGCAAAATGTTTGAGAAATGATTATTAATGCAGGGCAGTTAGGTGTTGATAATTATTTGATAAATAAAAAGCAATGGGCTGAGATATTAGATAAAAATTTATCTAAGTTATTTAAAGAAAATAATATAGATAAAAATAATATTGAAGGTCATTTTGTGATTCATACTAATACTGATTTTCCGCACGTTCATTTATCTTTTTGAGAAAAAACTCCTTCTTATGTTGCTGCTGACGGTTCTTTAAAATTTAGAGAAAAAGGGAAGTTTAGTAAAAAGTCTATTGATGCTTTTAATAAGGGTCTTTCTGTGGCTTTTAATAAAAGTGATGTTGATAATGAGTATCAAAAACTATTTAAGATTAAGCCGGCTATTTGAGATATGAGAAAACATATTCGGGCGGGTTTAGTAAGTTCTGCATTGGCGAAAGACTTTTCTTTTTTAAAGAATATTAATTTAATAAATGATTATTTTCATAATAAGAAAAATAAGAGTTATAGAAAAGTTGATGATGAAGTGGTTAAAGAAGCAATATGAGATACTTTTAAATTTTTAAAAGAAAAAAACAATGAAGTTTTGGCTTTGAGTGAAAAGTATCAAAATGCACTTGATGAGTTGAGAGATAAAACTTTTAAGAGTGAAAGTGTTGAAAAGTTGAAAATGGAGTTTATAGATAAAGAAAATAGGGACTTTGAAACACAAATTGGGAATACGATTATTAAATATTGTGTCTCTGTTTCACAAACTAATAGTAGTGATATTAGAAATATTCACCTTAATGCTATTAATAAGAATAAAAAGAAAAAAATTAATCTTATGGCGCAAATTAAAAGGTTTCTTAGAAAGTTTGATTATCTGGGGCTATCTTTATACTATAAGCAAAAACAAGGCGCCTTAAAGAATTTTTATAGTATTAAAAAAATGATGCATAGTAGGGGGTAGAAATGAATAATTTACCATATAACTTTCAATCTAAATTAAATAATATTTTAGTAAAAAGCAATGTGGCTTCTTTATTGTCGGACATTGAAAGGCAGATGCTTTCTAATACTTATATGATGCTTTTTAATAGTTATTATGGAGTAAATAATTATCAAATGCAGGTTCATTATGTTAAAGATCCACGCTTCTTTAATTATCTTAATCAATATACATATACTTACTTTTATAACTTAATGATGCAGGAGTTGAATAGGAAGATGTGAGAATTTCAGCGGAGAATAGGGCAAGCAATTTATTGAATTAATAGGAATTTATATATTTAATATGAAAAATAAGGTTAAAAATGATAAGTTAGGGTTTGCCCTAAAATTATTTATTTGTTTAATTATTACGCCCTTAATTGCTTTTTTTGTGCTTACTCCTTTATTTATAGTTTGGGCAAATAAAAATGCTAAATTAGTAGGTTTATGGATTACGAGAAAAAGTGATTTTATGAATGATTTAAATTCTTTTTATTATAGAAATGATAAGTATTCGGTGTTCTGTGTTTTAGCAATTGTGGCTTCTGTATTTATTATGTTTATGTTTCTTAATTGGAGATGGCTTTTAAGTAAAAGTGCTAAGTTCTTTATTAATGGTAAAGATAATAAAGAGAGTTGAGAATATAACGTCTTAACACATGAAGGGTTAAGTAGGAGAAGATTTTTAAAAAAATTTAGAAGTGATGTTTCTGGTTGAACTTTTGGTTATTTAGGAAGTAAAGATGGTTATGTAGTGCCGACTAAGAAAGATTTACACTCTTGTGTTATTGGTATTTCTGGGTCGGGTAAAAGTGAGAAGGTGATTATACCTAATATTTGTCGTAATGCTTTACTAAAAGATAGTGAAAAACCAAACTTCATTATTACGGATCCAAAAGGTGAAATTTTACAAAAAACGGGTCGCTTTTTACAAGATAACGGCTATACGGTTAAAGTTTTCGACTTTGAAAATTATCAGGTGAGTGTTAAGTGGAACCCTTTAAAAATGATTTGAGATGCTTTTCATAGTAAAAGTGAAAAGGAACTTACTAAAAATGATTATTCGGTTGGGTATCAATTAATATATGAATTAGTAAATTCTTTTAAATGGGCTGATAATCAAAAAGATAGTATCTGGGTTTCTAATGCTAAAAATATAGTTATTTGTATAATTAAATTTTTAGTTTTATACTCGTTGATAAATGGCGACTTTACGCTTGAATTTTTCAATATGAGCAATGTTGTTAAATACTTAAATATTGATACTCTTACTAAAAGTAAATGAGTTTCTATATTAAATAAAAATAAAAATAGGGACGAGTATTGAAATAAATTATATGCTGATATTAGCGGGTTTATTTCTACTGCTGAAGACACTCTTTCGGGTTATTTATCTAATGCTATGTCGGCGCTTATGCAGTTTTCGGCTGATGTTGGAGTGGAAGAGATTACTTCTAATCATAATTTAGATATGAATGCTTTATTTGATGATGAAAAGCCGTTTGTTGTATTTGTGAAATTTCCAGATCATAAGAAAAGTAGTCAATTCTTAATTTCAATAGTTATTTCGCAAATTTACAAAATTGCGGTTGATAAAGCGAATACTGACGCTCATAAGAAATTAAAGAGAAAGTTGCTTTTTATGTTGGAAGAGTTTAATTCTATTGAAAGACTTAATGATTTTGAAAATTGACTTTCAATAAGTCGTTCACGGCAAATTTTCTTTTTAGTTGTTTTACAAGATTACGAACAATTACAAAAATATAATAGTGGTAAGAATGAGCATATACAGATTAAGTCACAGTTTGGTCTTACTTGATTTTTAGAAACGGCTAATGAAGACACTTTGGAGAGTTTTTCAAAAATGTTAGGTGAAAAAGAAGTTGAGAAAGTTTCGACTTCTACTAATAGTTCTGGTGGCAATAGTAAGAGTACGTCGATGCAACGTGAAAGAATTATGAGTGTGGCTGATATTAAGTATAAGAGCCCTGATACTTCAATAATTTTATGTTCTAAGGTGAAACCGATTTTGATGCGCCCTGTGCCTGCTTGAAAATATTTTGATTACGATTATTATGAAAATGACGAGTTCACTGAAAGTGAAAAAGCAAAAGTTTATTGAGATTTTGAAAAAATGAAATTGAAAACTTTTAAAGGTGTTGGTGTTGAAAATGATAATGACGACAATGATGAAAAAGAAAATGACGATGATGATAAAGAGAATAAAGATAATGGCAAAAATGATAGAAAAGAATTAGATAAAGAAAAGGATTATAGTTCTATTTTAGAAAGGTTGAAACGTGACGAAAAAGATTTATCGATTTAATTTATGGTTATATCTTGCTTGTGCTGTATTAGCACCTATATTATTATGTGCTCCTTCAATATTTTTATTAATTGATTATAAAAATTTAGAAATTTCGTTTATAGATAGAGTAAGGGGCGTTCCATATATAACTCCATCTTGGGCTATTTTATGTCTGGGAATTAGTGGAATGATAATTTCAATATTTTTATTTTATGCGGTTGTTTATTACTTTTGCTATCAATTAGAATTTGGAGCATTTACCTATAAAACAATTGAAATAATCAATATTGAAAAATTTCAAAATAAAAAAATTCAAATGGTTAAAAATAAGATGCTTACGAAAAAGAATTATCAAAAATGATTAGTTAAAAATAATTTTATATATATAGAAAATTAGATAAGGTGGTATTAAAATGAGTGATGAAATTTTAAAACATAAAGACTTAGTGATTGAATGAAATAAAGAAATTAAAGGTTATATAGTTGTTGATGTAAAAGATAAAGGCATTAAGGAAGTTGTGGTTCCTGATGGTGTAAAAATTATCAGCAAAGGTGCTTTTTCTAACTGTGAAAGTTTAAAAAGTATTACCATACCTGAAGGAGTAAAAGAAATTGAAAGAAGTGCTTTTATTAATTGTTGAAATTTAGAAAAGATTAAACTCCCTGATAGTATTAAAGAAATTGGTGAATATGCTTTTGAAAGATGCGAAAACTTAAAAGAGATTAATATACCTGAAGGAATAGAAAGAATAAGTGATAGTTTATTTAGGAGTTGTGAAAGTTTAGAAAGCATTAAACTCCCTGATAGTATAAAAATGATTGATTATTATGCTTTTAATAATTGTATAAATTTAAAAGTCATTAATATACTTGAAGGAGTAAAAAAGATTGGTTATTGTGCTTTTAATAATTGTAAAAAATTAGAAAGCATTAAACTCCCTGATAGTCTTAAAGAAATAGGAACCCACACATTTGAAAATTGTAAAAACTTAAAAGAAATTAATATACCTAATGGCATTAAAGAGATTGATAATTTTGTTTTTTCTAATTGTCGAAAATTAGAAAGCATTAAACTCCCTGATAGTGTAAAAATGATTGGTGAAAGTGCTTTTGAAAGTTGCATTAATTTGAAAGAGATTAATATACCTGAAGGAGTTGAAAGAATAGTCAAAGGTGCTTTTATTGATTGCATAAACTTAGAAAGCATTAAACTCCCAAAAAGTTTAAAAACAATTGATGCTTTTACTTTTGCTTATTGTAAAAACTTAAAAGAAATTAATATACCTGAAGGAATAGAAATAATTGGTGGTGGTGTTTTCTGGGATTGTAAAAAATTAAGAAACATTACGCTTCCAAAAAGTCTTAAAGAAATATATAGTAAGACATTTGCTGGTTGCGAAAATTTAAATATAACTATGTATGATGATGCAAAAATAATTGGCAATGACACTTTTACTAATTGTAAAAATTTAAAAATTCAAAAACAAAAAAGTAAGAAAAGTTTAAAGATGTAAATATTTAAAAAATAAACCTTTTTACGTCTTGTAAATAAAAAGAAATAAAACAAAAAGAACCTTATTTTTTATAAAAATAAAGGAGTTTTATGTCTAATAAACATTTACACGAAGCAGTAAAGAATAAAAACGATGAGTTCTATACTGCTTACGAGTCAATTGATGAATTCTTTAATGAATTCGATTATAAGGAACTTTTTAAAGGTAAGAAAATTTTACTTCCCTGTGATAGTGAAGAGTCAATGTTCGTAAAGTGATTTAATGATAAAAAAGAAGTGTTAGGTTGTGAAGTTGTTTATGAAGCCGGAGATTTTGAAAAAAGCATTGAAAAATGGGCAGATTGGGCGGACTTCATTATTACGAACCCGCCGTTTTCTATTAAGAAAAAGTGGTTTGAGTTAGTTTGAAAATATGAAAATATTCGTTGAATTTTTATCAATTCTTTTTTAGCGGCGCATTGATTTGCTTTTGAAAAATATATAGAAAAGAAAATGTGATTTTATGAGCCCAGAAAGAGAATTAAATTTACGAATACTAATGCAGACATAAGGTGTTTATGGTTTAGTAATTTTGATTTAAAAATTGAACCGAAAGAAAAGAAAAAGGTGCTGAAATATTTTATAAGTGAATATAAGGGTGAAAAAGTTTATGTATTTATGAAAAAAGACACTTTTTATGATTTGCCTTTAAAACGGGGAGATTTGGCAGCCGTGCCGATTAATTTTATGTTTGATTGAGACTTTGATAAATATGAATTTATAAGAAAAGATTTTAGATTTGTTAGACCTGATACGAATAAAGAAGTATTTAAAAGAATTCTTTTAAGAATTAAATAGTTTTGGCTCGTGTTGAAATTTTCAATTTTAATTGAAAATTTTTTATATTTTAGTATAATATTAAATATTATCTAATGTTAAATATTTAGTTTTTGAGAGTGAATATGAAAAAAAGAAATAAATTATTGTTAGGTGTTTTACCTGTTATGACTTTACCAATGGTGGCTATAAGTTGCAATTGAGTGAAAAGGAATTTTCCACCAATACCTGAAGCGAAACCGTTGCCGAAAGAACCGGAGCATTTGAAGCCGAATAATAGTGGTTCAAACAATAAAAAGAATGAGAAAGAAAATGACCGTAAGTATTTTTATTGGGGTGAAAATAAATATAAAGTGGCTGCGGAAGATGTTTTAGACAGAAAAGCACTTGATGCTGTTTTTGGTTTAGATCTTTTTGTTAAAGATGAAGGTAAAAAATTTAAAGAATTTATTCCTGTTAAAGAAAATTACTATAAAGACTTTAATTTAAATGAAAAATACTTCCCAACGCAAGGCAATATGAGTTATTTGATACGTAAAATTAATCTTTTAGAGTTAGAGAAAATTACGAATGACCGTGAAGTGCTTAATTCTGTGGTTAAGAATATTAAGGAATGAATTGCTGATTTATCTAATTTTTTGAATAAAGATTTAAATGATACAATTGAAAGTTTGTATGTCTTACACCGTGATGATTGAATGAAAGTTGTTGGCGAAGGGGAGTCTTGAGGCATTAAAAGAGTAGATAGTTATGGGAAGGTCGCTTGAGATGAAGTTCCGTTTTTGAGTGAAAAGAATATAAATAGGGGTAGTAGTGGGAAGATTATTCCGAGTGTGCTTTGGAGACTTAATAGGGACTTTGATAGAAAGGGAGAGAATAGATTTGATAGTGAAATGTTCCTTTCAAAAGAATTTTACGAAAAAACTTATGATAATACGAAGTATGATTTAAATATTGATATGTTCGATTATACTTATGCTAATCAGGTGTTAGGTGTTAAAATGCAGGTGAAGTTAATCAATGTCTTAAATGCTTACCTTGACTTCCTTGAAATTTTGACGCGTAAAGATTTAGTGAAAGATGCTAATAAGATGCTTAGTAATATTCTCTTTAAGAATGATGAGTTTGTGGATCGATTTGATAAATTTTCAAAGGCTCTTTTAGAATATATTAAACTCAATAAACTTTTAGGCTTTACTGTTGATAATGGGGTCGAAAATACGTTGCAGTTATTCTCTGGTAGTAGTAATTATGTGACGAAGTTAGGAATTGATTTTAGGGATGCGTATGCTTGGTCGCTTGATGCTTACCATAATTTAGTCGGTGCTTTTCGAGAAGTTAATGGTGAATATAATTATTATTTAAGAGACTTAAATAATAACTTTGATAGAGAATATAAAGAAAAATACGAGTTCATTTGGAAGTATTTGAAGCAATTTGATGGTGTTGATAAACCGGAACCTTTAAGTGAAGTCATCATTAAAGATAAGATGAAAGAGTTAGTTAAAGTTTTGAAGGCGAAATTTGGGTGAGAATATAAGGAGTAGTGTATGAAAGTATGTGTTTTATGTGGCGCTTCTAAATTACCTAAAACGGAATTAGAAAAATATCTTTATCAATGGGGAATAGAACATGTTATTAGTCAAAATGAAACGAATAATGGCAATCATATTTTAAATGGCGTATTAAATGATTTTAATAAATGCAATTATTCAATCGCCCTTTTAGCAAATGATGATTTTATAACAATAAATAATATAGGGGAAGAGTCTATTGCTGAAAAGCGAGCAAGACAAAATGTTATTTTAGAAATAGGAATGTGAATTGCTAAAAAAGGAATTGATAGGTTATTTTTAATTAAACAAAAGGGAACTGTGATACCAAGTGATTTACATGGCATTTTATATAAGGAGTTTAGTGAGTCAATTGATGAAATAGAAAAAGATATTTTTAAACAATTAAAAGAAGCGGGCTTTGAAATAGAAAATAATAGGGGTTAATATGAGTAAATAGTTTATAAGTCGAACCTTTTTACGTCTCGTAAATAAAAAGAAATAAATTTTTGTATAAGCATTATGTGTTTATATGTTTTTATATTTGATTTAAGGAGATGAAAAATGGAAAATTTTAAAAATATTAATTTTAATATGGATGAAGAGTTAGAGCAAAAAGTTGAAGGTGAAAAACAAACTGAGAATGCTGAATGAAAAAGAATGTTTATTCCTATGGAATGACTTACAAAAATTAAAACTAAAAAAGAAGGTGCAGTATTATATGCGATTAACTTCCCTTATTTATATGTAAAAAATGAAAGTTATGCATTAGGTGGTGCTTCGATGTATGCTCCTGTAAAATGCGTAAAGGAACATAATAAAGAGGGCTATGCGACAATTTCTTATCCTGCGGGTTATGAGTTTTTAATGTCTCAAAATTTAAAGAACCCTGAAACTAATAAATATGAAGATATTAAGTTTAGAGTTAATGGTGATAGAGTAAGTTTTCAAACTGATATTTATCAACGGCTTGCAAAATTTCAAGTAAAAAAGGAAGTTAATAAGGACGTTGAAAAAGAAGCAGAAAAAGAAAATGAAAAAGAAGTTGAAAAAGAGACTGAAAAAGTCGAACAAAAATTAAAAAGTAAGAAAAGTTCAAAACTAAAAATGTAGTAAATACATATAAACATTATGTGTTTATATGTTTTTGTCTGTTTAAATAGGAGGTTTATAAAATGAATGAATTAGCAGATGGTATTAAAAAAATTTATGACGAAAAAGATAAAGGGGAGGTTAGTTATGTATTAACGCCCGATGATATGGAAGTGGCGAATGATGATGATTTGCCTGATGATATTAATGAAAGTGAAAAAGAAGTGGCAAATGCTGAGAATAAATTAGAAGTTGAAGGAGAGAAAGAAGGACAAAAAGTCGATGCTCCACAAGGTGACGTTGGTGATAAATGACGGAGAATTTATGTACCTGTTGAGTGAGTTAAAAAGATAGTCACAAAAAATAAGGGTGAAGAGATGTATGCGATTAACTTCCCTTATTTAGAAGTTAAGAATGAGAAATATTCGTTGGGTGGTGCTTCGATGTATGCTCCTGTAAAATGCGTAAAGGAACATAATAAAGAAGGGTATATGACGATTTCATATACGAAAGATTATAGGTTTTTAATGACTCGTGGTGTTAAGAACCCCGAAACTAATGAATATGAGAAAAAGAGTTTTACGATTAACGGTGATAGTATAAGTTATCAGTCTCGTGCTTATAAAATGATACAGGAAGGAAAATTGCAAAAATATAATATAGGTGATGGTGCCGAAAAAAAGAAAGAAAAGAAAAAAATGAAAATGTAAAAATTAAGATATAGAACCTTTTTACGTCTCGTAAATAAAAAGAAACAATTTTTGTATAAACATTATGTGTTTATATGTTTTTATATTTGATTTAAGGAGATGAAAATGAGTTTTATAGATAGTTTTTATAAAAAAATAAATGATGCAGTGAGTGATTTTAAAAAGAATTTTTCGCCGGATCATTGAGACAAAATTGAAAGAATAAAGACTGATTTTAAAGATGAAATTGTAGGTGTTTTACGTGATGTTGAAAAAGATGAGCAAAAACAAAAAAGTAAGAAAAGTTTAAAGATGTAGGGGGTGTTTATGAGTGAAAAAGAATGAGAAATAATTGAAAAAATATTAGTAAAAACGGAACATAAAGATTTAAATATTAGAAAAAATTCTGCTGAAAATTTTTATGAAGTTGATAGTGTAAAAGATAAAAATATAGTATCAATAGACATTCCTGAAGGAATAACAAAAATTGGCGATGTTGCTTTTGCTAATTGCAAAAATTTAAAAGAAATTAATATACCTGATGGCGTAAAAATAATTGGTGAAGGTGCTTTTTGGGGTTGTGAAAATTTAGAAAGTATCAAACTTCCTAAAACTATTACACATATTAATGACTATGCTTTTCGTGGTTGTAAAAATTTAAGAGACATTAATATACCTGATGGCGTAAAAACATTTGGAGAAGATGCTTTTTTGGGTTGCAAAAGTTTAGAAGTCTTTAATATGCCTGAAAATAATTTAAATATTTTGTGAAATGCTGAAATTAAAGGTTATATGGTTGTCGGTGTAAAAGACAAAGAAATTAAAGAAGCAGTGGTTCCTGATGGCGTAAAAAAGATTAGAAAAGATGCTTTTAGAAGTTGTTTAAATTTAAAAAACATTAAACTCCCTGATAGTGTTGAAACAATTGGTCGCAGGGCTTTTCGGGGTTGTGAAAATTTAGAAAGTATCAAACTTCCTAATAGTCTTAAAAAAATTGGAGATGCTGCTTTTTATGAGTGTATAAATTTAAAAGAAGTCACTATTCCTAATAATGTTGAAACACTTAGTCATAGTGCTTTTGCTCGTTGTTTAAATTTAGAAAGCATTAAACTTCCTAATAGTTTAAGAAAAATTGACTTATGGGCTTTTAGTGAGTGTGAAAACTTAAAGAAAATTAATATACCTGATAATGTAAAAGAAATTGAGTTCTGTGCTTTTGCTGGTTGTAAAAATTTAGAAAGCATTAAACTCCCTGATAGTCTTAAAGAAATTGGTGAATATGCTTTTTATGGTTGTAAAAATTTAGAAAGCATTA
>NZ_JNJV01000029.1 GCF_000702785.1 Mycoplasmopsis primatum ATCC 25948
TTGGAAACATTGCTATCTAAGGTAGAAATCGATATTAAAGAAAAGGCTAACATTGATCCTTCAGCAATAACTTTAACCAATATTAAAGATCATGCCGTGCTTAAAAATAATGCTGACATTTCCGTAGAATATGTAACGTTAAAGCAGAAAACAATTCACTTATTGTAGAATTTAAAATAACTAAAGATGGTAAGGAATCAAAAACCAGAAATGTAACAATTACTGGTTTCAAATCAACAACTCCAACCCCAACTCCAAAACCAAATCCTAGTCCAACACCAAGTGCTGAAAAATACAGAATGCCTGAATTACATGAATTTTCTAAAAATAAGAATCTTTTTGTTGTTAAACCAGATGCTGATAAGTCAAAAATTATTGAACAATTTGACAAGGCAATAACAACTACTGATAATGCTCTTCGTGTTGACGCAGGGAAGATTAAAATAGCATCTAAAAAAGCTGCTTATATTGAAGGTTTTACTATTAATGATGCCTTGCAAAATAATATGAACAAGATTTTTACTAATGGAAGTAATAAAGAAGTTATAGGTTATACATTGAAAGGCTCTCGTAAAGGTGTTCATGTTTCAAAACTATCAGAAAAAGTTTATTTAATTAAATGAAGATTAGTTTTAGAAGATGGTAAATTTAGTGCAGAGGAATTTAGCCAAGAAATAAATTTAAATTAAAAAAACAAAAAATAGGTGAGTTAATAGCCATCTATTTTTTGTTTTTAATCGCCGATTTATCAATTTAATATATTAATTAATAATTTATAATTTTAAAAGTAAGTTCATATTTAAATAATTTAGGAGAAAAAATGAAAAAAGATATTAATGCTTTACTTTTTGGAATGCCTAACTGTCAAAAATTAGCATCAAAAATATCTAAAATTATTAACATCCCTTTATCAACTTTAACAGTTACTAAATTTGCTGATGGTGAAATAATGCCAGTTAGTGATGTGGCCGTTAGAGATAAAGATGTTTATGTTATTGCTAGCACATCAAGACCTGTCAATGATAATTTAATGGCTTTGTATTTATTTATAGATTCATTAAAGAGAGCCAGTGCTAAATCAATTAATGTCGCATTAGTTTACTATGGATATGCTAGACAAGATAGAAAAGCAAGCGGACGCCAACCTATTGGTGCCAAATTAATAGCTGATTTTTTACAAACTGCTGGCGCATCAAAGATTATTGCTGTTGATTTGCATAATGCTGCAATTCAAGGTTTCTTTGATATACCTATTGATGATTTGAGAGCTCAATTTACACTAGCAAAAGCAATTAAAAAATATCATGAAAAATTTAATGTTGTATCACCAGATCATGGCGGAACTGTTAGAGCAAGAGCATTAGCTGAACTGCTATCAAATGATATAAAAATTAGCATTATAGATAAAAGAAGAACTGATGTTAATCAAACGGAAGTTATGGGCTTAATTGGTGATGTTAATGGTCATAATGCTGTTATTATTGACGATATTATTGACACTGGTGGCACAATAATGAAAGCAGCTGAAACTTTGAAAAAACACGGTGCTAAAAAAATTATCATCGCTGCTACTCATGGAATTTTCAGCAAAGGTTTTGAGATGTTTGAACAAAATCCAGCTATTGAAAAAGTTATCATTACTGATTCAATTGACAATTCAGATATAGAAAATAAATTTAAAAAACTTGAAATTGTTAGTTTAGATGACTTTCTGGGCGGTGTTATTAATTGTTCTATTCAGGGCAAATCAATTTCATCACTTTATGATAAATTTACAAAAGAAATAAAGAATAATGTTAAATAACGATAAAGATTACATATTAACAAAATATCAAAAACAGTTGCCTGCATTAAAAAAATATGCTCAAATGATTTATGAACAAAACAAGATAATGAATATTACTGGCTTCAAAACACTTGAAGATATTTTTAATCAAGGAATTCTTGGCTCATTACTATTTTTTGAGCAAACAATAAAAAACTGAAATTTAAATTTTGAAAATAAAAAAATTATAGATATTGGCTCTGGCGCTGGCTTTCCGTCTGTACCATTTTTGATAGCAAATAATAATCAATTTAATCTTATTATTATAGAAAGCATAACTAAACGCTGTGCTTTCTTACAAACTATCAAAGAAGAATTTAATTTGAACATCAGCATTATCAACGATAGAGCGGAAAATGTTATTCTCAATCTAGAAAGCAATTTTATAACCGCAAGAGCGCTTGGCTCAGCTGTTTCTATTTATCTAATGTCTAATCATCTTTTAGCTAAAAATGGCTGTTTTATACTGCCAAAAGGAAAAAAATATAAGGACGAAGTTCTAAAATTTAAAGATAAATTTGAACTTGAAAGTAATAATATTTCTTGTTATGAATATTATGATTCTATCAATAACGAAGAATCATCAATTATTAAGATTGATAAAATAAAGCCAACTCCAAGAGGTTGACCCTGATCTTGATCTAAAATTAAAAATTATTAATTTGAAATTTGTTATTGCAGTCGCTTTGCTTAAAAAAAGAAAATAAAAAAAAGCAGCTCCCTATTCTCCCATCTCTGGTACCTTCGGCACTAAGGGGCTTAACTACTGAGTTCGAAATGGTATCAGGTGATCCCCCTCGCTATGACCACTTGATTAATATGATACACCAAAAGGAAGAATACCAAAGAAAATTTTTAATTTTTTTAAAAAATTTTTTTAAAACCCCCGATCTAATTTATGCACATATTAATTATTATCAAAATTTTAATTTAGAAAATAAAAATTCCATATATGAAAAAGCATCTTACATATATGGAATTTTTAATATTTAAAATAATAAGTTTTGAAAAATTACTATTCTGTCTTATTCAAGTCATAAAGGTCTTCAATACTAAAAGTTAATGATCTAGGATCTCTTAATTTATACACTAAATTAGGATCGGCATAACCATCTTTTCTTTCATATTTTGCCATATTAATATTATTTAAATATTTAATAGTTTCATCTTTAATTTCAATTGTTTTATTGTCCTGATCCTTTAATTCTTCACCAGTAATAGGGTCAACCTTATAAACTTTTTCCTTAGCGCTTGTTGTTGCTACTCCAATATTTCCAGTAGGATTTATTTTGTTAGGTTTTTTAACATCTACATAAGAATTTACTCTATTGTCATTAACACTTGGACGTATTGTCCCTTTTGAACCAATTTCACTAATTTTCGAGCTAAAGTAATTTGGAGATAAAAAGGCTTCTCTATTTGTAAATAAATTTACGTGCACATGTGACATTCAACCACCATTAGTATCTGGCGAGCCGATAAAACCTATCACATCATTTTTCTTTATTTTTTTAGGCTGTTGAGGTGAAACAGATGGAACATATGAAACGTTTCTACTTCCATGTAAACCTTTTTGAGGTGCTCAACCAAGTATATGATTATTCATGGTTTTAGCAGCATCAAGATGTAAGAAGGACATATAAATATGTTTATCATTTCCATTTAAATAAACTTCTTTTTCTTTTGGACTTCAATCTAAGTTAGCAACAGGTATTTTAAGTAAAATTACTGTTCCAACACCTGTACCAACACCTCTGGTTTCTAATTCATATACTTCTACAATCTCACCATCATAAGGCATTACAATTTTTGAAAACTCAGGTGCCACATAATCCTCGCCAACATGAACATATCTAGGAACAGATGTTTTAGCACCATAAAAACCTCTTGAGGTAGCATAACCACCAGTGAATAATTTTGAATTATATGTATTTAAGAAAGTGGTATCAATACTTTTTAGGTTTTCTTGTGTTATTCTTTCAACGCCAAAGTTTGGAGCTTGTATATTTTCTTTTGTGAAATTTTGTTCATAGATATATGAATAACTTCCTACACCTAAATGTTTATTAACTGTTACTTTTTCACCGTTATTTAAATAAACATTTAGAACTACGTCAGCGTTTCTAAAATCATTTTCATATGGTTTTATTTGTGCAACTTCAACTTTTTTAATGTTGCTATTTTTTATTTTAATAAATAGATTTTTTAGAGTTAACTTAGATAAGTCAGTGTTCGTTTCAATATTACTGATTATATGAACATCAATAGATTCACTTAATTTTAGGACTTTTAAATAATCATTGTTTTTATCAAAATCAAATGCAATATTTAAGGTAAAACCAACATCAGCTAAACTACCTAATTTTTCATCATAATTCGAAACGGCAAGCCTTACTTTTGCTGTTGCTTTGGCTAAATCTTCATCATTTGATCAGTCTATATCAAAAACAGTAGCTTTAAAATGTATATTTTTATTGGCTTGATATTTATTTACAATTTCTTGGTATTTCTCACTTTGAAGTGTAACCATTTTAGAAACATTTTTTGAATCAAGATTGTGAATTCCATATTTATCAATTAACGCTTTCATATCATTATTGATATTGAAACCTATTTTAAAATTAGTGGAATTAAGATTTTTTAACTCTTCAAATGGTTGTTTGATAACTTGTAAAATATCACTTTCCTTTTTAGACATTTTTACGTTTTTAATTCTAAAATTTATAATGTGTTCACTCATTAAACCTTTTACATAATTTGCTCTATCATGCGATTTAAGTAAAAGGTTTAATTTAACAGGAAAAATGACATCAAATCAATTCCCTGCATCTCTTCTTACATTATTATAATCATAAGAAATTTTAATTCTTTTTATTAATTCATCAGTGTAACCTAATTTTTCTTTTAAAATTGTTTTAAAGGCATTTGTGTCAAATTTAATATATTTGTGCATATAATTATTTTTCATCATATTTTTATATTCAACACTCTCAGGACTTCCGCCTTCTAAATAAGAAATTAAATTACTGTGATCATTTTCTTGAAAGTATTTATGGATGTCAGAAAGAATATTTACTTGATTATATTTTTCTATATTTATTTGATTTTGACTCAATCTCTTTTTGTATGATTTATCAGTTTCATTTTTTTCTTTTTTAATAGTTGATAAAATAATCGATTCATTTGCATCATCATTATTTTTTTTATTTTCATTATGACCACATGATGCTGATGAAATTATAAAAGGTAATAATGTAGCGCCACCGAGCACAATACTTAAGTGTTTTTTAAATAAAAAATTAATTTTCATAAACTTTCCTTTAACATAAAATTAATATTAGGATACAGCAATAACTGCCCCACTTTTTATTTTTATTAAAATACTAATAAGAGCAACAACTATTGGCATCAATATACTAATTATTAAAACAATAGTGAATTTTGCTCATATGATTAAATAATTTTTTTTATAAGCATTTTTGTCATTTTTTGGTAGCTTTATAAATTCAATAGTTTTAACTAATAATTCAACAAAATTAAAAAATAAATGAATAGCAAAAAAGTTAAAAAATAGTGAAAAGAATAAAATAATACCAATTACAAAAATTTGAATTAAAACAATTTGGAAACCATTTAGTTGATAGTTTGTGGTATCAATCATTCCAATAAACGGTATAGTGCATAAAAATAATGTAATAAAAATAAATTCTTTTATTGTATAGGATAGTAGTCCAAACTCATAGTCCTTCTTAAATAAAGCAAATAAGGTTAAATTTTGGAGTTCTTTATATTCATCATTATTTTTGAAAATAAATTTAACTGCATAGAAAAAAGCAACAAAAAGCATAAAACCAGTCATACCCCCGAGAAATTGTGCCCCTAAAATATAAGGCAGTCCATTTACTAAGGGTTTACCAATAGGTTCAAGCCGATTTGACTGACCCCATTCTCCAAAACCTCTAATAAAACTTTGAAATAGTACTATTAGGAGATTTAGCATTGGATAAACTGGTTTTTTAGACGCAACACTTGCAACAGCTCATGGAAGAAAAAAAGCTAATGCAGTCGCTGCTGTGTAGCCAAAAGCTATAAAAATTTTGCTCTTATTCTTTTTAGCTAAAATTGCAATTAACATTCAAGAATACGTAAAGAATATAAGTAAAAATGTTGATAAAAATTCAAAACCAAAAACGGTTTCATTTCAACTTGTTTTTAGTGCTGCACCAGGCAAGTTTGTCGAGTTTGTCATATAGACCTTATTTATTTAGTTTGGATAGAATTTTTTTAACATATCTAGCTATAACAATTTCTTCATTCGTTTTCATTTTATAAACAGGAATGTCAGAACTATCAGAAGAAATTTTTACATAGTCGTCATATTTTGCTTCATTAAGTTTAGGACTTATTTTCAAATTATATGAATTTATACCATCTACAACCATTTGTCTAATAATAGGATCATTTTCACCAATACCAGCTGTGAAAACAATTGCATCAGGTTCCTTGCCAATTTTATTCAAATACATAGCTAAATAATCAACTATTTTTGAAACAAATAAGTCAACAGCAAATTTTGCATTTTCATCTTTTTCATAAAGATTATGAAGATCTCTAATATCATTTGATATACCAGAAATACCAAGAAGGCCTGATTTTTTAACTAGCATATCAAAAACATCTTGAGGATCTTGATGTTCAATTCTTATTAAATAATCAGTAATTCCAGGATCGATAGCGCCGCTTCTTGTGCCCATCATCAACCCATCAATTGAACTAAAACCAACAGAAACATCAATTGATTTTCCATTTTTTATAGCACAAAGAGAGCTACCAGAACCTAAGTGGGCTACCACAATATTTACCCTATTTTTACCCAAGATTTGTTTCATTTTTTCGTTGATATAATCATGACTAAGTCCATGGTATCCAAATTTTTCAACATTAAATTTCTTAGCTCATTCTTTATTAATAGGGAATGTTTTATTAATTTTAGGCATATCCACATGGAAAGCTGTATCTTGAGCAACTATCTTAACTATTTTAGGTAAATATTTATTGAATGCATCAATTGCTGATAAAAATGGTGGAACATGCAAAGGAATAAATTTTTTCGCTGTTTCGATGCTTTCTCTTACTTCTTGCGAATAAACAACAGGAGTTAAATATTTATAACCAGAAAATGGAATTCTAAAACCAATAGCACTTATTTCATTTAAGTCATCAATGAATTTATTTTCTTTCCATAGCCGAATTAAATTTTCCACAGCAGTCCCATGGTCTGGCAAAGCAATAGGAAATTCTAATTTTTCATCATTTCTTTTTAAAATAATATTTCCATCTAGACCAATTCTCTCACATAAACCCGAATATAATAACTCAAGTTTATTTTCAGAATAGAAGGCTCATTTTAGTGAGCTACTCCCAGCATTTATAACCAATATTTTTTTCATATTTTAGATTATCCTTATATTATTTAAATTCATAGCCTTTTAAAATTGTAATAGATGTTACATCGATAACATCTTGTACTGTTGCGCCACGGCTAAAGTCGTTAATTGCTCCGTTTACACCTTGCATAATAGCTCCAACGGCTCCATAATGTCCCATTCTTTGTGCTATTTTGCATCCAATATTACAACTTTCAAGATTTGGAAAGATGAAAACACCAAGTTCTTTTTGAATTGCATTTGGGAATTTGTGTTTTCTAACATTTAGGTCATATGCTGAGTCAAATTGCATTTCACCGTTGATTACGTTAAGACCTCTTTCAGTTGCTAATTTAACAGCATTTCTAACTAATTCTGGATTTTCTCCCTTACCAGAACCATTTGTTGAGTATGATAAAAAACCACCTAAATCATTCATTTTCATCATTTTAGCAAAGCTAATAGCATTTTCAGCTATATCAACTAATTGTTCTGATGTTGGTTTTTCAACTGTTGATGGATCAGTGAAAATTAGTTTTTCATCTTCCTTGTGCATAATAATAATGCTTGAAATAGTTTTAATGCCCGGCTTAGCCCCGATACATTTAAATGCTGCTCTTAAAATATCAGCAGTTGAATAAATGAGACCGCCAACAGCAGAATCTATATCTTTATTCCTAATCATCATTGCGCCATAATATGGTCTAGTGTGTAGATTTTTAAGGCAAGTTTCATAATCTTCCTTACCTTTACGAATTTCAGTAAGCCTTTTTGCATATTGAACGATTATTTCTTCTTGTTCTTCAATAACTATATTATTAAGACCATCATTTACTATTTGTGAAGAATTTTCTAATAACATTAAAGGTTTAGCTAATTTGTGTTTTTGTAAATAAAGTGCAGCTTCTCTAGCACGAGGGTCATCACCATCTATAAATAAAACACTTAAAATTTGTTTTTTGCTTTTTTCAGTTAACATATTATTTATATGTTGGCTGAACTTTGAAATATTTGTCATTTTTTCTCCTTAAATACATTATTTTTTAATGTAAAAATTTTACTTGAATATCATTCATAGTCATTTTAATGTGTAAAAATTTCCATATTAGAGTAAAATCATTGTTTTATAATGCTTTTAGTCAAATTTTAGTTGTTATAAACTGACTTAAAAATTAGTATTTTATGAAAAATAAATTTTGTTTATAATATAAACATAGTTTTAATTAATTTTTATAAAGACTATATTTAAAAAGCAATTATTAAAATTACTAAAAGTTGCTATCAAAATTTAATATTAGTGGAGGTTGTATTATGTTTATAATGAAATTTACAGATATTGGTGAAGGTCTACACGAAGGAACAATTGCTGAAGTTTTTGTTAAAGAAGGCGATGTTGTTAAAGAAGGACAAAACTTATTTTCAGTTGAAACCGATAAAATGACATCAGAAATTCCAGCACCAGTAAATGGCAAAATTGTTAAAATTTTAATCAAACCAGGTCAAGAAGTTAGAGTTGGCGATGAAATTTTTAATATCGAAACAAATTAAAAATTAAGTGCATTATCAAATAGCATTGCTCAAAGTTATCTTTGAGTTTTATTTTTCTTTTTTTATTTGATTAATGGAATTTTTCATTTTTTTCATTTTTTTAAAAGGCTATTGTCTCATAGCATATTTTAATATGTTAAAATTCTTATAATAGTTAATTCATTTTATTAACTATAAAATTAATATGTAAGGAAGGTAAAATATGAAGAAAATTGTTGTTGTTGGTTTAGGTAATGTTGGTTTTACATACACAAACATTGCTGTTGCTAGAGGAATACAAGCAGAATGAATATTTGTTGATAAAAATGATGAGGTAGCTGATGCTCATGCTCATGATTTTCAAGATATGGTTTCATTAATGCCTAGAAATGGCTCAACTTTTAGAAAAGGTACATTATTAAAAGATGCTGGTGATGCTGATGTTGTTGTTATAGCAGCTTCAATTCCAGCTGATAAAACATTTGCTGATCGTTTAGCATTAGCAGGAGCAAATGCTAAATTAATGCAAAGTTTCGCACAAGATTTAGATAAAGCAGGCTTCAAGGGTGTTGTTATTGTTGCTGCTAACCCTTGTGATGTTATGGCTGCTGCAATACACTATGGAAGCAAAATTCCAGCTAATAGAGTTATTTCAGCTGGAACCAACCTTGATTCAGCAAGATTGAAGAAATTCTTAGCTCAAAGATTTGATGTAGCTTCTGATTCAGTTCAAGCATCAGTATTAGCAGAACATGGAGCTAGTGCTATGATTCCATGATCAACTGTTAAAATTGGTGATACAAAATTAGAAGATTTAATTGCAACAGGTAAAATTAAAAAAGAAGAACTTCCAGAAATTCTTAAACAAGTTGTTGCAGAAGGTTTTTACATTTTCTCACGTAAAGGCAATACGCAATTTGGTATCGGTACTTCATGTTATGAAATCACAGATGCAGTTCTTAACAACAAACGTATTGTTTTAAACGTTGGTGTTCAATTACCAAAAGGTTACAAACATGAAGGAATTTACACATCAATTCCTGTTATTGTTGGAGAAAATGGTTATGAATACTTACCAAAACCAAGCATGACAAAAGAAGAATGAGCTCAATTCGACGCTTCATCTGAATTACTTGCAAAAGTTCACAACGATACATTGAAATCAATTAATGTAAATAAGAAATTTTAATTAGCAATTTTTAAAAAAGATCTTCAATTTGAAGATCTTTTTCATTTTATAAAGATGCAATGTTTCCACTATTTGTGCCTCATAGGCTTAAAAAATAATTAATAAAATGCAAATTTATATATAATTAATATGGTGCATTAATGCACCATTAACATATATGTTAATAATAAATAAGGAATAAAAATATGGATAATTTCATTAAGATTATTTCCACGCAAGGTATGTGAGGCGCTGTTATCTCTACCATTGCGTTTGTTCTTATTGGTTTCTTTGCAACAAGATATAAATTCTTAACTAAAGAAATTAATGGAAAACTTTCAAAATTCCTATTAACATGAATATTGCCATTCCTTTGTATTGGTGCATTTATGCAAAATGCAAACAAAGATATGGCTATTCAGGTAGGAATCGTTTTAGGATTAAGTATTATTTTCTACGTTTTATTTGGTGTTTTAACATCAGTTATTGTTAGATTAGCTCCTAGAATGGTATCAGGCAGAATTACTGCCAAAGCAGAAGAACTTTATGAAAAATCTCTTCAAAATGCTGAAGAAGGTGCAAAACCTGACAAAGCAGCAGTAAGAGAAAAAGTTCTTGATGATTACAAACAAAAAATTATTGCTACACAATTAATGTTAGGTTATGGTTCATTGCAATTCTTTGCATACCCATTAGTTATAGCATTATCAAAAGGTAATGATGCAATTTTTGGACAAAATGCCTTAGCATTAGCTCAAATTTGATGTATTCCTTACATGATTGGTGCTTTCTCATATGTATCACTTATGTTCTCGGGTGAAAAAATTTCTAAGAAAAGCGTTAAACCTATTATTAAATCATTAACAAGTCCTATGATGCTTGCTTTATACATCTCATTAGTTTTATGAGCATTACAATTTATCCCTGGCTTAGATAAAAAATATGCTACCGTTGATAACAAACCTTATCAAGTTGTTACAGAGGGTGGAAGAAACTTCTGAGCAGCGTTTAAAGTAGAAATTCCTGCAATCGGTGGAGCTCTAAACACAGGAACAGCGATTGTTTCACCATTAGCATGAATCGTTATTGGTGGCACACTTGCTGATTCAGACCTTAAATCAGCAGCAAAAGACAAAGACGTTTGAATTACAACTGTTCGTAAATTAGTTACAGTTCCACTTGCAATTTACGTATTAGCTATTGCAATCTTTGCTGGTTTAGTTGCTATTGGTAATGGTAAGGTTATAAGCAAGGAAGATGCTGCATCAGTTGCAACACTTCTAGTATTACTAGCAGCAACACCACCAGCAGCTGTTACAATGATCTTTGCTGTGGCTCATAAAAATCCACATGCTCCATATGTTGCACAAGTTAACTCATTATCAACTTTATTAGCATTAGTATTTATGCCATTATGAGTTATTCTTGCATACTCAACATTTGGTCCAATTATGAATGCTATAGTTGCTTAGTGATTGAAAAGGCATAACAAAAAAAGGAGATATTTCTCCTTTTTTTGTATGTTTTATATTGGCATAATTTAAATTAGTACAAAAACACCCCATGAATTGTGAGATGTTTATATCAAAAAT
>NZ_JNJV01000030.1 GCF_000702785.1 Mycoplasmopsis primatum ATCC 25948
TTCATCAATAATTTCACTTTCATTAGTTGTATCAATGATTTTTCCAAATGTAATAGTTTGATTCTTGCCAACTTTACCAGTAAAAATTTTTTTAACAATTTCAAAACTTTGGAAGCCACTAACTCTAATAATTGATATGGCTTGATTGATTTTTCCACCAGAAGAGATTGCTGCTATTGTATCATTTATCATAATAGTTTTAATTTTACAATAATTGAAACGAATATTAACTTTCTAAAAGTGTATAAAAATGAGAAAAGCAGGCTTCGTATATTATTTTTTTCCGCATTCATTTTTTTCAATTTGCAACATGTTTGTAAAAATATGAATATTAAAGATAATTTTTTAAATTTATTTGTTAAATACATATTATTTCTAATTAATATACAATCAATCACTATATTAAAAACAAACCATATTTCAAATATAAAAATTAGAATAAAAATTCTACTTAATAGATCATTTTTATTACACTCATTAGGCATTAATTACTGCAAAAATCTGTATAAAAAGTATAGAAAAAACGTTAATAAGTTCATAAACGACGTTCTTAAAGGTAGAATCAATGAAGATATAATAATTAACGATATACCAAAGCATAAACAATCATTATTTCTTAAAAAATTGAATTCTATTCATCTGTTGAATAATCATCCTGCTTTTAAAAACAATAAATATAATTTCATTGATACATTTGAATATTTCAAGATCAAACCCAAAACAGACGACCAAACAACTTATGATCGCAGTCAAATAGTTATTGTAAGCAAATCTGATGAAAATAATAAAAGATTAATTATATATGGGTTATCTAGTCAATGGTATACCACTAAAACAATTAATCAATGTGAAACTTTTTATAACCCCGACCGTTCTTATGTAAATAGCGCTTTTTTACCAATTAGTTTGAAATATAAAAATATTAGCGATGAAGATCTAAAACATGGTTATCTTAAAATAGACAAAACTTTTTTAAACAAAAGAAATCTTAATAAAGAAAATGTGTTTGCATAAAAAAACTTAGGAATGTGTTCCTAAGTTTAATTATTATTTAGATAACTTTGCAAAGTAAATTAATGTTCTAATTAATTGAGCTGTATATGACATTTCATTGTCATATCAAGCAAAAATTTTATACATTTTTTTACCGTTTGCTTCTTTAACTTTTGTTAATGTTGAGTCAAATATTGAACCATAATGTGAACCAATAACATCTGATGAAACAATTTCATCTGTTTCATATTTTAATGATTGGTTAGCAGCTTTTTCAAATGCTTTATTAATTTCTTCAACTGTTGCATCTTTCTTTAATTGAACTGATAAATCAATAAATGAGCCTGTAATTGTTGGAACTCTAAGAGCGAAACCATCAAGCACACTATCAGCTTCAGGTACAACTAAACCAATAGCCTTTGCAGCACCAGTAGATGCTGGAACAATGTTATGGCTGGCAGCTCTAGCACGGCGTAAGTTACCTTTACGGTGTGGTCCATCTTGTAACATTTGGTCGCCTGTGAATGAGTGAACTGTCGTCATAAAACCATTATCGATACCAAAATTATCAACAAGAACCTTAACAACTGGAGCTAAGCAGTTTGTTGTACATGAAGCACCTGAAATAATTTCATCTTCTGCTTTAAGAGTTTTATGGTTAACGTTATAAACAATAGTTTTTACATCTTTACCAGCGGGTGCTGAAATAATAACTTTTTTTGCTCCTGCTTCAATATGTTTGTGAGCTAAATCTTTTTTAACAAAGAAACCTGTGCATTCAAGAACAATATCAATTCCTAATTCTTTTCATGGTAGAAGAGCAGGGTCTTTTTCACAGAAAACCTTGATTTCTTTACCGTTGACCACAATTGCGTTTTCTTTAACTTCAACAGTGGCATTTAAAGGGCCAAAAGCTGTATCATATTTTAGTAAATGAGCTAACATTTTTGGATCTGTTAGGTCATTAACAGCAACAATTTCAACATCCTTAGTTTTTGTATCTAAAAGGTAACGCAAAGCTAGACGACCAATACGACCAAAACCATTAATAGCAACTTTTTTCATACATTATCTCCTTATCATAATTTATTGTATTTATATATGTTTAACAATATTATAAAGATTAGAAATACTAATAACTCTGCCCTTAGTAATTTAAAATTTATTTTGTGGTAATCTTTCCACTCGCATTAAAAATAAAATATAGCCATGCTTGACTATATTTTATTGTTTTATAGGCTAATTAGTAATTTTTTCACAGCCCATATATGGTATTAATTTTTTAGGAATAGAAATTGTACCATCAGGATTTTGATAGTTTTCAAGTAAGGCAGCTATTAGTCTATCAATTGCTAAACCCGAGCCATTCATAGTGTGCGCAAATTGTATATTGCCATTTTCATCTCTATATCTAATCATTGCCCTTCTAGCTTGGAAGTCGCCCATATATGAAACTGAACTGATTTCACGATATTTTAGTTCAGAAGGCAATCACACTTCAAGGTCAATTGTTGTTCTTGCTGAAAAACCAAGGTCACCAGTGCACAATTGCAATTCACGGTATGGCAATTCTAATTCTTCAAGCACACTTTTAGCTTGCTCAAGCATTTGATCAAATTCAACTTTCCAGTCTTTTTCAGAAGTTATTTTTACAAGTTCAACTTTTTTAAATTGATGATTTCTAATAATCCCTTTCATATCCTTGCCGCCCGAACCAGCTTCTGATCTAAAGCATTCAGTAAAACCAGTCAAACGAATAGGGTTGCTCAAGTCTATAATTTCATTATTATATAAGTTAGTTAATGGAACTTCAGCAGTAGGAATTAAATACATATTTGTATCTTTGAGATAAAATAAATCCTCTTTAAACTTAGGTAGTTGTCCAGTTCCAAATAAGATTTCAGGTTTAACCAAAACAGGAACAGCAAATTCTAAATAACCGTTTTTGGTATGCAAATCAATCATAAAGTTTTGCAAGGCTCTTGCCAGTTTTGCTGCCATTCCTTTAAAAATAACAAAACGCGAACCAGATAATTTAACAGCTCTTTCAAATTCAAATAAATCTAATGTTTTGCCAATTTCATAGTGTGGTTTGATATTAGCTACAAGACCCCTTCCTAAGTTATCATGAGTTCTTATAACTTGGTTATCGTTATCACTTTTGCCAACAGGAATGGTTTCTAGTGGTAAATTAGGTATCGTCTCAATAATTTTATTAGCTGATTTTTCATAGTTTTCCGATTGTTTTTCTAATTTTTGTACTTCTTGTTTCAAAATTAGTGCATGTTCTTTCATAGCATTCATTTGAGCCGGATCATTTTTAAATTTTCCAATTTCTTTACTAAATTTTGAAAGTTCAGCTCTTTTCTTTTGAGCATTGTGCATAGCTACACCACGCTTGCTTAATATAGTCATTAATTTATTGAATATTTTTAAATCAAAGTTTCTATTTTGTAATCCAACACGAACCTTATCTGGATTATCTATAATAAATTTAATACTTAGCATATAACCTCTTTATTTTTCTTGTGTATATATTTTAATAGCACTTTTGTAAATATATTTTGATAAACCAACCAAATTAGTTTTCTGAAATACATCAATATTATGTTCTTTTCTAAATCTTAATAAACGATTTTTAATAAAATTAATAAATTCTCTTTTCTTCGAACCTTTAAATAATTTAACAACTCAAAACAAAAGCATCATCATTTGAATCACATATGTTAATTTAGTATATCTAAAATCATTCTCTGATGGCATCAAACCATAATTAATTATGTTTTTAATAGCTATATCATAAGCGTCAAATAAACTATTAAATTTATCTTGTCAATCAATAATAGCTGACGATGATGAATTTCTCCTTATTTGGTAATACTGTAATGACTTGTTTAGGAAATAAAATTTTGGTTTTGTTAAAAACAACATATTCATAAATTTAGCATCTTCATAAAAATTACCTTCAAAATAACTATTATATTTTTCTTTTATATTTAAATAGTATTCTTTTTTAATCATTTGTCCTCATGGATATACTGTTCTATTCATGTAGAATTCCATTGGATCATTTCTATTATGCTTTTTAAATTTAGGCATTGTTGGAAGTATTATTCGGAAATTTTTTCAAATTTGAAAGCTTGTTTTAAATTTGTATGCAATAATATCATAATCATCATTTAATGTATCAGCTAACTCTTGTATAGCATTAGGTTTAATTTTGTCATCATCATCTATAAATAGAAAGTATTCGCCAGTTGCCTTTTCAATTAAAAAGTCCCTATTAAAGCCTATCCCAACATGTTCGTGATAATCTTTTAAATCAAAAACTTTGATTCGTGGGTCTTTATTGGCATATTGGTGCAAAATATCCAATGTATTATCAGTTGAGTAATCATTAAGCAAAACAATTTCTAAATTAGGATACTTGTTTTTTAATACGCTTTTAAGTGAGAAATATGATAACTTTTCTATATTATGGCAAGGAATTAGCACACTAATTTTTGGTTGCTTTTGATTCATTTTTCTCCTTATATTTATAAAATATATTTATAGCTTTTTTATAAACATACATAGTGTAATTGTTTATATTAGGTTTTTGATTTAATTTGATATTAAAATTAATAAAAAAGTTTTTTATGTTTGTTCTAACCTTAGAAATAAAAAGCCTGCGATTGTTGTTTAAGAATAGTTTTGAAAGTCAAAAGAAAATAATCATTAAATGTATTGTGAATAATTCTTTTAATTTTTCAATTTCATCATCATTTAAAAAACCAAACTTTATGATATTAGAAATCGCACTTTCATATGCTGTAAAAATTGATGATATTTTATTATCTAATAAGTTTATATCTTGTAAATTAGTAGACAGCGAATTTTGTCTTAATTGATATGTATATAACTTTTTATTTATGTATTTAAATTTAGGATTGGTTAAAAATAATGCATATATAAATCTAATATCTTCATATGAGCTACCATCAAATTTTATGCCATATTTATTTACAATTTTCTTATAAAATTCCTTTTTAATTAGTTTGGCTCATGAGAAGGTCGTTCCATTTAGATAGAATTCTTTGGCATTATTAATATCAAATGAATGAAACTTAGGAATGTCCGGACTTAAAATTCTAAAGTTTTTGAATAATTCATAATTAATTCAATAGTTGCATGCAACTATATCATAATCATTATCTAAATTATCTGCTAATATTTGGATTGTGCTATAGTGCATTTTATCGTCATCATCTATAAATAGAAAGTATTCACCAGTTGCTTTTTCAATTAAAAAGTCTCTATTAAAGCCTAACCCGACATGTTCATGATAATCTTTTAAATCAAAAACTTTGATTCGTGGATCTTTATTAGCATATTGGCGCAAAATATCCAACGTATTATCAGTTGAGTAATCATTTAACAAAAGAATTTCCATATTAGGATATTTGTTTTTTAATACACTTTTAAGCGAAAAATAAGACAGTTTTTCAATATTGTGACATGGGATTAACACACTGATTTTTGGTTGTTTTTTGGTCATTTTTACCTTCATATACATACTAATAAAAATATTATTATAATATTATACAAACAAAAATAAAGGAGTATGAAAATGCATTATTTATTAATTGGCGGAGCAGGATATATAGGCTCACACGTAGCCGAGGAATTACATAAAAAGAATGAAAAAGTTATTATTTATGATAATTTATCAACCGGTTTTAAAGAATTTGTCGATTCAAAGAGCAAGTTTTATAAAGGCGATATTTTAAATAAAGCCAGACTGAAAAAAGTTTTTGATGAAAATCAAATCGATGTTGTTATTTATTTAGCAGGTTTAATTAAAGTTGGTGAAAGTGTGCAATTTCCACTTAAATATTACAAAACAAATATTCAAGGGCTTATTAACGTGTTGGAATTAATGGATGAGCATAAAGTTAATAATTTAGTGTTTTCATCATCAGCAGCCGTTTATGGTAATGAAAGTAATAAAGGCGGCTATTTTACTGAAACTGATGATAAAAAACCGATTAGTCCTTATGGGAAAACAAAAGCATACGGTGAAGAAATTATTAAAGATTATGCACAAACAAATAAAAATTTTCATTATACATTTTTGAGATACTTTAATGTTGCTGGAGCTTCATTATCAAGAAAAATTGGTTATTTAACTAAAAATAATCTTCAACCAACTCATTTATTACCTGCAATTAGTTATTATGCTTTTGGTTTATTAAAAAATTTTAAAATTTACGGAAATGACTATAAAACAGATGATTTTACCTGTGTAAGAGATTATGTTTATGTATCTGAATTAGCATATCTACATATATTATCAGCTGAATTTATGCTTAAAAATAAACAAAACAAAATTTATAATATAGGAAGCTCAAAAGGTTTTTCAAATCTTGAAATTTTTAAAGCTTTTGAAAAAAATTTGAACAAAGATTTAAATCTTGAATATGGCCCAAGAAGATCTGGTGACCCTGATATTTTAATTGCCGATTCAGAATTAATACAAAAAGAATTAAATTATCAAATCCACACTTCGCTTGATGACATTGTTAAAAACGAAATTGAATTTAGAAAAACACATTTAAATGGTTTTAAAAACAAAAGCAAAATTAAATAAACTTACCAAAGTATTCACTTATAAAAATTAAAAAGTCATTAGAAATATACCATTTTACTAATATTCGTTTATTAGTTTTTAATTTTAAACTTTTTATATATAATACAAGACATATTTACTGACTTAAATTTTTAAACATTATGGAGGATTTATGAGTTTAAGAACCTATCAACCTAAGAAAAAACAAAGAGCAAAAGTACATGGTTTTCGTGCTAGAATGGCAACTGAAAACGGAAGAAAAGTTTTAGCTGCTAGAAGAGCTAAGGGTAGAGAAAAACTTACTGTTTCTGACGAGAAATAGTTATTTTTAATAACTATGAAAAAAATATACAGGCTTCAAAAAAGTTGAGAGTTTGATGAAATAATTAAAGAGAAAAACCAATTTATAAATAATTTTTTAATTTTATATTACAAAAAATCTAGCGACTTCAAATTAGGAATAACCATTCCCAAGAAGTTTTGCAATGCGGTTTTAAGGAATTATTACAAACGACAATTAAAAGCAATTATTCACTCTCTAAATATTTATCACATAAATTATCATTGTGTTTTGATTTTAAGAAAGGAATTTTTAAATAAAGATTTTGCTGTTAAATTTGATGCCACAAAGAAACTTTTTCAAAAATTAAAAAATAAAAAATAAAGAAGTTAATAAAATGAAAGAATATAGATCTGATAATTTCAATTACTTTTCACAAGAAGAACAAGAAAAGCAAAAGAAAAAAACTATTTGAAAAAAAATATGATTTTGAATCAAAATAGTTTTATATGTGCTTCTTTTTGGTATAGCCATGACTGGTTGCGTTCAAAGTTGTGTAGTCAAGTCATCAAACTATACAGGAAATGGTATTGAGTTTTACACTTCAAAAAATAAAACTAGTCCACATGTAACCACTTTTGATGCTAATAACTCTTTTACTCAAGAAGATAAAAAGTATTTTGAAAAAATAGGCGTTGATTTACCCACACTTGAAAAAGGTGATCAGTTATTTTATAGCGAAAACCCTGGAGCTAATTACCATTTATCATATAAAGAACATAGTGAAATAATTAATAGACTTAAAGAAGTACATAAAGATAGTTATGGTGCATATAAGAATTGAAGTTCAGCAATTCAGTTAAGAGACAATAATTTAAAACTTTTGAACAACCAACCTATTGTTTCTGGTTCAGGTAAAAATTCTAATAATTATTTATTCTCAGTTCAGTCTGTTGAACCTGAAAACAACAAAATTGTTTATAACCAAATTTATGATAATAATGAATATAAAGAATGAAATTTTGTTGATCCATCATTTGATTTTGATAATCACTTTGTATACAATCTCGATACTAAAAAAATGGAATTAAATATTACCAAGATCAATAATGGACAATTTGATTCTTCTATTAAATTAGGAGAAGGCGACAAAGCCCAAAATTTTACATTCAAAAAAGAATTGTCGTATTTAACTATTAACCCTGATAATAATTTCCTTGGGCTAGGCAAATTTAGAAGAGATATTTTTGAAACACTTGCTAAAAATACGTTCTATTCTGCTAATGCTAAATTTTACAAAAAGGTATTAGATAAAAATGCTTCAATGCTGGAATCAGCCGGTTATAGCAAAGACTACAATGGTCTTAGCAAATGATTTGTTGATATGGTTAAAAATAATAAAGCTAAGGAGATATCAATAGATACAGAAACTTATTTGGCTTTAAAACACTATAATAATGCAATTAAGCAATATGTTTCTAATTTAAAATTTTCACCATCAAGCAAGATTTCACCGATTAAAGATTCTATTGTTGATCAACTTGAAAGGCTTAAAGAGTCATATAACAAACTAAGCGATAAAAATAGTACTGATGCTGAAAAAATAAGAAAGCAAGTTCAAGAAGTTCAAGATCAATTGAGAATGTCTGTTAAATATACATCGCCTGCTCCTTATTCTGTTTTATCTTTTGAACCTTCTGAATTAGTTTCATTGCCTTTTGCTGGCGATGAATATCAAAGAGTCATATCTGATATTGGCTCGTCATGAAAACTAGGACCATTTTATGGCATATTTGTTCTTCCTATTGCATGAGTATCAGCACATTTATCATCCGCAATGTCTGGCATTGGAAGTTGAGGAACTATACTTACTATATTGATAATTACTATTATCCTTCGTGGTGCTATGTTAGCTTTAACATTTAGACAAACAATTAATCAATCGAAGCAAGAAGAACTTAAATCTAAAAAAGCAAAAATCGATGCTAAATATGCTGACTTTAAAAATAATAAGCAAATGAAGGCTAGACAACAACAAGAAGTATCTGATTTATATAAAAAGCATGGTGTTAATCCATTAGACGCTTTTGTAACATTGATAATTTCATTCCCTGTATTTATAGCTATATGGCGTGTTATTCAAGGATTACCAGAAATTAAGTCAACTGTTTGATTAGGAATTTCTTTTGCAGAAACATCGTGAAGAAGATTATTTTTTAACGGTGAGTGACAATATTTTGGCATTTTACTAGTTGTTGGAGTTGTCCAAGGATTATCACAATTTATGCCGCAAATATTAAACCGTAGGAAATTTAAAGAACGGACAAACTTAGAAGAAGCTAAAGCATTAAAAAAATCTAATAAAACACAAAGAATTATGTCGATTGTATTCTTCTTTATAACTTTCCTTTTCTCAGCCGGTGTGCAAGTGTATTGAATTATTTCAGGTTTATGAAATATTGCCCAAACAATTGGCATTCATTATTTTAAAAAATCAGATTATTACAGAAGAAAATATATTCTCAAACAAAAAGCATAAACCAACATATGTTGGTTTTTTATTGAAACTTGTAAATTCCAAAAGTAAAATACGCCTTCATTAAGTACTTAATAAATATTACTAAATTTATGATTTCTATATTCTTTTTTAGGGCGAAAAACTAAAAAAGAATATAGAAAACAAGGCCCCTAGGGGCCGGCGCCCGCCAAAGTAGCCATTTTTTTAATAAAATTTACATTAATAAAGCATTTGAAACACAATTTTTGCTATATATTTTTCTAGCATATGAATTGATATATTCCATAACTTTTGATGTGTCTTGACCAGCATATTTATCAAGTGATTTTCCTTTTGGAAAGTATCTTCTTAACAAGCGATGACAATTTTCAATGCTACCTTTTTCTGAT
>NZ_JNJV01000031.1 GCF_000702785.1 Mycoplasmopsis primatum ATCC 25948
AAAAATACAAAACTGGCCCAAGCGCTGAAAATCCAACAATTAATTAGCATAATAAAAAGGTTCTTTTACAAGAGCCTTTTTTAATTTATTTTCTTTTAAGCATTAAATCTAATTCATCAAGTTGGTTAGTTGTTACATCACTAGGAGCATCCATAAGCATGTCTTGGTTTTTAGCATTTTTAGGAAAAGGAATAACATCTCTAATTGATTTTTGATTAGTAAGGATCATAATTAATCTATCCAAGCCAAACGCCATACCACAATGTGGTGGAACACCAAAATCAAATGCTTTTAAAAATCAGCCAAATTTTGATTCTTGTTCTTCCTTTGTTAAGCCAATAAAATTGAACATTTTTTCTTGCATTTGCTTATCAAATATTCTAGCACTGCCCCCAGCAATTTCATAACCATTAAGCACTAAATCATAAGCAACAGCTTTAATTTTTTCAATAGGTAAATTGTCTAATTCTTCTGTTTTATGGGCAAATCGAGTAAATGGGTGATGGGCAGCATCCCATTTATTTTCTTGATCATTATATTCAAACATTGGCCAATTTACTATTCAAGCAAAGTGGTATTTTTCGCTTTCATAATGATATCTATTATTTAATTCAACCCTAATAGCCCCAAGAGCTTGTGAAGCATTTTCATAACTATTAGCAACAATAAAGTATGTTCCGTTTTTGTTTTGATTACTTTTAACTAATTGTAAACACTCTTCTGGTATTTTTTTAGAAAAGTTAGAAGCAATAAATTCACCGTTTTCATATACAAAATAAAACAAAATATTAGCTTTATTTTTTAGTGCGATCTCTTCAAGATCTTTAAAATCTTGCTTTGTAATTAATGTATCAACAAAAAGCATTCTTTTGTTTGAAGCATTTTTGATAATATCAAAATTTGTATTAGCACAAAAATCATTTATATCACTTAATTTATAGCCATATCTTAAATCTGGCTTATCGCTACCATAGTCTCTAATAGCATCATCATAATCTATTCTTTCAAAAGGCGTTTTTATATTTACATTGACCAATTTCATAATTTTTTTAACTAATTTTTCAATTAACTTATGAAAGTCTTTAACAGTAAGAAAAGATGCTTCGATGTCTAATTGAGCAAATTCAGGCTGGCGGTCTTTCCGGCTGTCTTCATCTCTAAAACATCTAGCAATTTGATAATATCTTTCAAAACCTGAAATCATTAATAATTGTTTAAATAGTTGAGGACTTTGTGGAAGAGCTCAAAATTGACCCCTGTTTCTTGTTGCTACTAAAAAATCTCTAGCTCCTTCTGGTGTGCTTTTAGCTAATAAAGGTGTTTCAATATCTATAAAATTATTTTCAAACATAAAATTTCTAATTTCATGCATAATCTTACTTTTAAACTCGATATTTTTTTGCATAATAGGGCGACGTAAATCAAGATAGCGATATTTTAATTTTGTTTCCTCTTTAACATCAATATCGTCTCTAATTGCAAACGGTAATTCCTTATTAACTTCTGATAAAACATTAAAATTAGAAACTTTAATCTCAATTTGACCAGTTTGTAAGTCTTTATTCGGATTAAGCCTTTTAACAACAGTACCAGTAACTTCTAAAACACTTTCTTTGCCAATATGGATGTCTTTATCAAAAACACATTGAACTATTCCATATCTATCGCGCAAATCAATAAAAGTTAAAGGCCCAAACCTTCTTTTGTTAGCTACTCAACCATAAAGAGTAACTTTTTGATTCACATTTTTTATATTTAACTCACTATTTTTTATATATTTACTTTTCATAACAATTTACTCACACTTTTTGTTTTTTAAAAATCTTCTTCCTCATCAGTTTCATCAGTGTCATCATATTCTAATAAATAAGAATTTATAAACTCTAAAACAGTTTCAAATCCAGTATATGTTTTTTCATTAAAATGAATTTTTTCATTTGTTTCAAGATTTTTAATAACTGCTAAATTATTAGGTTCTTTTTCATCATCAGTTATTAAAAATCTACATTTAAATTTTTTTGCTTTATCAAAAATTTTCTTTTGTTTTACTGCTTCAAATAAAAATTCGACCGAAAGATTTTTATCTCTTAACTGAGAAACTAAATTAAAAAAGTCGTTTCTTCTATTTGAATTAGAAGTTGCTACAAGAATATCAATTGATTGACTCAATGGCAAATCATCGTCTTCGCCATCAGCATAATCATCTAAATCAGAAAAATATATATCAATGATTCTGTCTAAGCCCATACCTCAACCTGATGAATATAAATCTGGACCATCTAATTCTTTAACCAACGTTGAATATCTTCCACCGCCGATTATGGTTGCTTGACTGCCTGCTGATTCATCATCAGAAACAAATTCATAAACCACCTCATCATAATAATCTAAACCACGAACAAGTGAATCATCAATCTTGTATTCAATACCGTTATCATCAAGTATTTTAAGAAGTTTTGCAAAATAATTTTTGCTATTATCTGTTAAATAGTCTTTAATTTTGGGTGCCTTTTTTACAAAGCTTTTTTGTGAATCTTCTTTATCATCTAAAATACGTAAAACATTGTTTTGTAGGCGTTCTTGATTAATTTCACTTAATTGGTCTTTATATTTTTCAAAATATTTTTTAAGAACTATTTGATATCTTTCTCTGGATTCTTTGTCACCAATAGAATTAATTTTAAGCTGATAATCAATATCTAAATTGCTTAAAATTGAATTAGCAAGAATAATCAATTCAGCATCTTGAAACTCATTTGGTAAATCAGTTTTTGGGCATATACTTTCAACACCAGCTTGATAAAATTGTCTCAATCTGCCTTTTTGAGGTTGTTCATATCTAAACATTGGTCCATAATAAGCATATTTAGTAACCTTAGCATAGTCGCTATCACTCGGAGCATATCACTTATTTTCAATCATTGCCCTGACAAAACCAGCCGTGCCTTCTGGTCTAAGTGCTATATCACGTCCACCTTTATCTTTAAATTCATACATTTCTTTATGAACAATATCACTACCACCAACGCTTCTTCTAAAAAGAGAAGCATTTTCAAATATTGGTGTTTCAATTAAATTAAAACCATACAAATCACAAGATTGTAAAAACTCGTTAATAATATCTTGTCTATATTGCAACTCACGCGAAGAATAATCTCTTGTTCCTTTAATTCTATTAATCATATTGACCACCTTTTAAGCTATTAATTAATAGTATATTTTAATATAATTTTGAAAGATGCAACTTAGTAAAAATTAATAAATGATTATTTTGTAATTTTAAAAAATTGTTTAATATAGTGAATATTTTAATAAGCTAATTTATATATGTTTCTTTAATTTATCACAAAATAAATATTATTAAAACAAAAAGGAAAAAACATTCCAATATTTTTGCTTTTTTTTCATAAAAAAAATATTTTGGCACCCAAATTTTATAATTAAATCGACACATATCATTGTGTCAATTAATTTATTAAGATTAAGGAGAAATTTAAATTTACAATGAGTAAAAGCAAAATTAATGTTTATAGTGAATATGGAAATCTTAAAGAAGTTCTAGTTCACACACCTGGAGACGAAATTAGGCGCATCACACCTTCTCGTCTTGATGAATTATTGTTTTCAGCGATTTTGGAACCAAAATCTGCTATTGCAGAGCACAAAAGCTTTTGCCAAATATTAAAAGACAACAAAGTTAAAGCTATTCAATTAGATGAACTTGTTGCAGCTACATACAAAGGCGTAAGCGAAAGTGTACAAAATTCATTCGTTGAAAGATGATTAGATGAATGTGAGCCTAAATTAGAAAATAATGTTAGGCCTATCGTTAAAGAATATCTTTTAAAAGCAGCAGAACAGTCTGTCAAAAAGATGATTCGTATAATGATGGCTGGTATTGATAAAAGAGAAATTGGTGTTGAAAGCGAAGTCGACTTTATTGTTGATCCAATGCCTAATCTATACTTTACAAGAGACCCATTTGCTTCTGTTGGTAATGGTATAACTTTACACCATATGAAGTATGTTGTAAGACAAAGAGAAACTCTTTTTTCAGAATTTATTTTCGATAACCACCCTGATTATAAATTTGTACCTAGATACTTTGATCGTGATGATGAAGGTAAGATAGAAGGTGGTGATGTATTTATTTATAATTCAAAAACATTAGTTGTTGGTATCAGTGAAAGAACAAATAAGGATGCTATTAGAATTGTTGCTAAAAAAATTCAAGCTAATGCAGATGCTAAATTTGAAAAAATCTTTGCTATTAATGTACCACCAATGCCTAACTTAATGCACTTAGATACTTGATTGACAATGCTTGATAGTAATAAATTCTTGTACTCACCAAACATGTTATCGGTTCTTAAAGTGTGAGAAATTAATCTTGATGATCCTGCTCTTGAATGAAAAGAAATTTCAGGTTCATTAGAAGAAATATTAACCTATATCATAGGCAAAAAACCTATTTTGATTCCTATTGCTGGAAAAGGTGCTAGTCAATTTGAAATTGACATCGAAACTCACTTTGATGGTACTAACTATCTAGCAATTGCGCCTAGTGTTGTTATTGGCTATTCTAGAAATGAATTAACTGAAAAAGCTCTTAAAAAAGCTGGCGTAAAAGTTCTTTCATTAGATGGTAATCAATTATCACTTGGTATGGGTTCAGCTAGATGTATGTCTATGCCTCTAATTAGAGAAGATGTTAAATAGCTAATATCTATATTTTCGTATTTTAATTTTCAAAATTAAAATAAAAATTTTATTCAATCAATTTATTAATATAAAGGAGATAATATGCCCGTAAATTTAAAAGGAAGAAGTTTAGATTCAGCTCTTAACTTCACCACAGATCAAATCAATTATTTAATTGATTTAGCACTTGATTTAAAAGCTTCAAAAAGACAAGGATTGCACGTTAATAGTCGCCCACTTGTTGGTAAAAACATTGCAATTATGTTTCAAAAAGACTCAACAAGAACACGTTGTGCTTTTGAAGTGGCTGCTGCTGATTTAGGTGCATCATGTACTTACATAGGACCAGCAGGTTCAAACTTTGGTAAAAAAGAATCTATTGAAGATACAGCTATGGTTCTTGGAAGATTTTATGATGGTATTGAGTTTAGAGGATTCAAACAAAGTGATGTTGATGCATTAGTTAAATACTCAGGTGTGCCTATTTGAAATGGTTTAACTGATGACGAACATCCAACACAAATGTTAGCTGACTATATGACAATTAAAGAATTTAAGGGTGACCTTAAAGGTAAAAAAATTGTTTTTGCAGGTGACATTAAAAATAATGTTGCTCGTTCAATTATGATTGGTGCAGCATTTATGGGAATGCACTGTGTAATGTGCGGACCAAAAGAACAAGCAGAAATGATTAAAAAAGCACCAGGTTATAAAGAAATTTATGACAAGTGCCAAGAATTATTCAAACTTAATGGTGGTTCAGTTTCATTTACAGATGACAAAATCAAAGCTGCAAAAGATGCTGATGCTATTTATACAGATGTTTGAGTATCACTTGGTGAAGACTTTTCATTATTTGAATCACGTATCAAGGAATTAGGTAAATTCCAAGTTGATATGGATATGATTAAAGCAGCAAAAGATGATGTTATTTTCTTACATTGCCTTCCAGCATTTCATGATGACCATACTCAATTTTCAGCTGAAATTAAAGAAAAATTTGGCAAAAAATACCCTGTTGTTGCAACAGGTGCTATGGAAGTTACTGATGAAGTCTTTCAATCTAAATACAATAGATCAATTGATCAAGCTGAAAACCGTTTGCACTCAATTAAAGCTGTTGTTCTAGCAACAATTGGATATTAAATAGACTATTTAAAAGGAAAATAAATAAAAATATGTCTAAAATTGTTATTGCTCTCGGCGGGAATGCGCTTGGTAATAATCCTAGCGAACAAAAAGAATTAGTAAAACTTCCTGCTAATAAGATTGCATCACTTATAGCTGAAGGTCATAAAGTTCTTGTCGGTCATGGAAATGGGCCACAAGTTGGAATGATTTTTAACGCGTTTGCTGATGCTAAAAAAGTAAATGAAAAGACGCCATTAGTTCCTTTCGCAGAAGCTGGTGGAATGTCGCAAGGATATATTGGTTATCATATGCTAACAGCCATAACCAATGAATTAAGAAAAAAACAAATTAATAAAGATGTTTTATATTTCTTAACTCAAACTATTGTTGATAAAAATGACTCTGCTTTTGCTAACCCTACTAAACCAGTTGGACCTTTCTATACTTCAAAATTAGATGCTGAAAAAGCTAATCCTAATTCAACTATCGTTGAAGATGCTGGTCGTGGTTTTAGAAAAGTTGTTCCTTCTCCATTGCCTATTGATTTTATAGGTATTAATGCTATTAAAAAGTCATTTGATGATGGCAATGTTATCATCGTTGGCGGTGGTGGAGGTATCCCAACAATTGATGAAAACGGTTCATATAAAGGTGTTGATGGTGTAATTGATAAAGACTTTGCTTTAAGCAAATTAGCCACAAAAGTTAATGCTAACATATTCATCATTTTAACAGCGGTTGATTATGTATCAATTAACTATAATAAGCCTAACCAAGAATCATTGAAAAAAGTTACGGTCGCTCAACTTGAAGAATACATTAAACAAAATCAATTTGCTCCTGGAAGTATGCTTCCAAAAGTTAAAGCAGCTATTGCTTTTGTTAGTGAAAATCCTAAAAACGTAGCGATTATTGCTAGCCTTGATAAAGTGTCTGAGGCACTTGAAGGCAAAAGTGGTACCAAAATTGTTCAAAAATAATTTTGACAAAACAATCTGTTTTACAGATAAAAAATTATCTTGAAAGGAGTTTTAAAATGGATGAAAATATCCAAACAACTCAAAAACCTGAAAAGAAAATTTCATTCATCTCTGCCATGCTTATTGTTATTGGTGGATCAATCGGTGCTGGTATTTTCTTTAAATCAGGAAGTGTTTTAAATAATGCACATAGTAGTTTAGTTATAGCAATCTTTTGTTGATTAATTGCTTCATGTGCAGTTATTTGTATGGCGCTTGCGCTAATTGAAATTTCATCAGTTAAAAATGACAATTTATCACTGATGAGTTGAAATAAAGTTTTTAATAGCAGAAGAATTTATAATGCTTCAAAAGACTTTATGACATATGTATATTTACCTCTTACATACTTATTTATGCCTCTATATGTAATTATGTCACTGCAAGATGGTATCGGTGCTATTGCTGGTAAAAATGGTTTTGGCACCAATGTAGATTGATTAATTTGAACTGTTATTTCACTTGCTATGTCAATTTACTTTTTAACTGTTCCAGCTTTATGATCTAAAGTTGGAGACATCCAAAATATTGTGGTTTTGGCTGTTAAATTTATACCATTAGTATTTGTTACTATTATTGGTTTTGTTCTTGTGTTTACTGGTAATGGCGGTATTGATAAAGTTCATGCCTGAACACAAGATGGTAAAAATATTGCTGATGCCGTTAAAAAAGGCGAAGGAATAGCTTCATTCCAATATATTGGTGCTGGTTTAGGTGTGTTCTTATCAATTGCAGCTATCTTCTTTGCTTATGATGGATTCTATGTTGCTGCTGGAATTCAATCAGAAATGAAAGAACCTAAAAAAACTCCGTTAGCATTATTCTTAGGTCTTGCCGTTACAACATTAATTTATGTTATTCTTGCTGTTTCAATGTCAATTAATGGTGGTTCATTCCTTGCTATGAATGATTATATGAAAAAACTTATGGGAGAAAAAGCTGCTAATATAGTGTTTGGAATTGTAAACATTTGTATTGCTATTGGTGTACTTGGAATTATTAATGGCTTTTCGATGTGAGCTCCTCGTTATGTTGAAGATTTACTTGCACAAGGTGATTTACCATTTTGAGAAAAAGCAATCGGCAAATTAAATCCTAATAAACCTAAATTTGGAATCATTTACTCAATTGTTCTAACTGTTCCTATTGTTCTTATTTTCACTGTTATTGGTGCCTTAGGTTACTTGGATACTTCTGACTATGGTTTAGGTTATGACCCAACAGGTGCTATGGCTAAACTTTATTCATTTGCTGATTTGATGGCTAATTGAACTGCTTTATTTACCTTCGGTTTTATAGCTGCTGCTATTTATGGTGGCATAAAAAATAGAAAAACAAATAAAATTGAAATTGCTAATAAGAAAAAATACTTTATTCCTACTGCATGAGTTTCAGTTATCATTGTTGGTGCTTCATTAGCTATTACTGTCCTAGTTCCATTTGTTGATTTATTCCTTATTGCTGGATATGCTGGTGATAAAGCATCATATGATTTTAAATTAATTGTTGTAAGTAGAATAATGCTTATAGTTGTGTTATTCTTAGTAGCTGGTTTAACATTCTTACCACTTATAATTGCTGACCAAATCCATATTAAAAAATATGGTTCAATTAAAAAGTATGAAGAATATGTTGCTTCAAAACTTGCTACTGTAAATGCTAATTAATATTTATAATCATAAACAAGCGTAAAAATCACGCTTGTTTTTTAATTGCATCATTTGCTAATTTAACTGTTTTATAGCCTTATGTTACTGATGTAATTCATATACACATATCTTAATAAAGTGTGCATATCTATGATTGGCAATTAGTATCACTTTCGTAAAATGACAAATTGAATTATTCCCTAAAATTAGTATAATTTTAAGAAATTTAAAATATGAAGGGAATTTAATAAATGAAATCAAAGAAAATTTTACTAACTTCAGCTTTTTTAACCACATTATTACCACCAGTTTTATTATCAAGTAAATGTGGTTCAAAAAACAATAGCGAATCTGAAATAATTGATGTATCAA
>NZ_JNJV01000032.1 GCF_000702785.1 Mycoplasmopsis primatum ATCC 25948
ACCACATGTTTTGCATTTTTGCTGGCAATGTTTTCCTAAATAGGTTGAGTTAATTTGTGCTCTTTTAAGAGCTGTTTTAACACTTCTATTAGAAAATTCAACACCATCAGCAACTTTATTTAATGTTTCACCATTACAAAATTTAATCAAAATTCTTTTGAATTTTCTAGCAGAAATATTATTTGCATTTGTAGAAATATTACATTTTTCAAGAATGCTTTCTCAGTCTCTTTCCAAAATAGCATAATGCACATGTTTAGTAATATACTTTTTTCTTTTTAAGTTGAGTTTCTTAAATCCTATACAAAAATCAATTTTAGATATCTTATGCACATTCATATATAATTTATTCACCTTTCTGTTTTTTGATACTTAAATTTTATATAAAAAGGTAGTAAAAATGCATCTAGATTTTTATCTAGGTGCATTTTACTTTTGGAATGAATACAATATTTTATTAAGTAAAACATTTCTATTAATTTTTTTCATAACAAAATTAAAATTATAAATTTTCTGTTTTATGTATTTTCTTTGACATAATTAGAAAAATTTTAATTTGTTTATTTTTCCTAATTAGGCTGTTTTAAAGCATTTTTTATAAAAAAATAAACGATTTTATAAAAAAATAAAATCAAAAAAAGATAATAAAGTTTTTTGACTACAATGTATTTTGATAGACAAAAATAAAAAGTAGTTTTAAATTTACTATATTAATCTACATATAAATAAAGTATTAATTTTAATATATAATTAGATTTATGAATTTATCTAAAAAATTTAGTATAGACATAAAAAAAATTATTTACATTGCTATATTGTTAGCAGCCTGTTTAGTTTTCGCTTCATGCATAGCAGTCTTAATAGTTTTTAAAGAACAATATGATAAAGTATGAGCTTGATGTGTATTGGGTGTCTCAATAAGTGTTTTTATAATCGGTGTAGTAGGCATTGTTGTTGCTAAAAAATATTGACCTCAAAATGCTATTATTAAAAGATCATTTAATTATTTTATTGATGAAATAATTAGTCATAATTCATTTGGCTTAATAATTTATGATAACAATTATAAAATACTATGAACAAGCATTTTTATTAAAAATCGCTTTGGTAGAAAATGAGTTGGAACATCATTAATTGATTTTTTCAAAACATTTAATGTTAATTTTGATATTTCTCAATCATCAGTTCATTTTAAGAATGAGCTTTCAAGATACGAAGCAAATATTTGGCCTTTAAAAAATTGTGTAAGTATAAAAGATGAAACTTTTGAAAAGAAAATGATTGAAGTATATTCAGACCAGTTGCCTGTTATTGGTGAGGTTGAAATTGATAACTATCAATTGTTTCAATCAATTCTTTCTGAAGAAGAATTGTATAAAGTAAATCGCGAATTTATGTCCATTTTAGATGAGCTTGTTGTAAATTACAATTTAGCATATCGTCAATATACTAATGGAAAATTTTTAGTTTTTACGAATAAAATTTCAATTAAGAAAATGTCAGAAATTAATTTTAGTTTTTTTTCAAAAATACACTCAGCACTAAGAAGTTCAAAAATTAACAATCTTTTAATATCTATTTCTGCTGGTTTTGCTCTAGGTTTTGAGAATTTATGAGAAAAAACAGAACAAGCAAAAGCCGCTCTTTTGCAAGCACAAAGTAGAGGGGGTGATCAAGTAGCAATTTTCTCAAACACTTCTAGACCAAAGTATTTTGGTTCATCAAGTGAAATTCTTTACGATGTAAGCCGCACAAAAATCAAGGCTATTGCAAATGTTATTGAGGGCAAATTATCTGATCCCAAAATTAAAAAGGTTATTTGCTATGGACATGCTAATGCTGATCTTGATGCTATTGGTTCTGCTCTTGGTATTTGAACTCTTGCTAAACAATTTGGCAAAGAGTCATATATTTGTTCAATAACACAAGATGCCACAACAAAAAAAGCAATTGAAAAATTAGAACTTGATGAAAATATTTTTATTAAACCACAAGCAGCTAACAAAATTACTGATGATGAAACACTTGTTTTCCTACTTGATAATTCAGATATAAATAGAACTGACAACCCTGATTGTATTACTAATGCCAAAGTTAACAATATTTTCATTCTAGATCATCACAGGCTTGGAATAAGTGTTGATTTTTGTCCAAAAGTAAATAGATATATTGATTCAGCTGCTTCAAGTACTTCTGAAATAGTTGTTGAAATCATGATGTTTGTACAAAAGAGAATTAGTGTGCAACCATTTGTGTCGCAAATGCTTCTAAATGGTATTTATTTAGATACATTACAATTTACAAAACATATAAATGCAAGAACATTTATAGCAGCGGGTTGACTGGAAGAAAGAGGTGCTGATTCATCAAAAAGTAGTGAAGTACTTAAAATTGATGAAGATACATGAGAAGAAATTAATGAACTTCTTAAAAATATACAAGAAGTTAAACCAGGATATTTCTTAGCATATAAAGATATACCATTATCAAATGATGTTATTTCAATTGCATCAGAAGAGATTTTAAAAATTAGTGGTCGTAAAGCTGCATTTGTAGTAGCTAAGTTAAAAAATACAAAAATGTATAAGTTAAGTGCTCGTGGGCTTAATGTTAATGTCCAATTAATAGCAGAAAATGTAGGAGGGGGAGGTCACTATGGAACTGCCGCAGCGGTTTCAAGCGAAGATTTTTCTACATTTATTGATAATATAAAACAAGCGATTGTGAGTGAAAAAAATGAAAGTTATACTTATTAAAGACTGTAAAGACGGCAAAGCCAATACTATTATTGAAGTATCTGATGGCTATGGTTCAAATTTTTTAGTTAATAAAGGTTTTGCAGTGCCTTATAATGAAAAAACTAAAAAACAACTTGAAAAAAGATTAAGTGATTTAACAGCTAATGAAATGGAAGTACGTCAAGAAGCGCTTAATACCAAAGCACAACTTGAAAAAGAAGTAATTAAGTATGAAAGAGTTGCAAATATTGATGCTAATGGTAATTTAAATGTGCATGGTGCTGTATCAACTAAAGATATAATGAAGTCCTTAGCACAATTGGGTTATAAATTAGATAAATATGCTATTCAAAAAGTACATTTAGTTGGTGATGGCGAGCATATTATTGATGTAGTCTTATATAAAGACATAATTGCTAAATTGAAAGTGGAGTTAAAAATTAATGTCAACTAACGAAGAATATATACATAGTCCAATGACGCTCAGCAAATTTTCTAATCCAGAATTAGAAGTTAGTTTGTTAGGTTTAGTTTATATTAGGAACCAAACATCAGTGCAAATTATTCCTTATTTAACTAAGGAAGATTTTACTGTACGCGAAAATGCTTTATTTTTTGAACTATTACAAGAATTATTTGCTAATAATATTTCAATTAATCGCGACCAATTATTATTGCATGCTTCAAAAGATAAAAAATATAAATTTATTAATTATGAATATCTAACTCATATTCAAGCAGGCGCTGGTTTGAGTGCTAATATTATTCAATATTTACAAGAAATTGAAAGATTGACTAAATTAAGAATTATTGAACTAAAACTTCAAAAAGTACAAAATAAATTAAGCACTGATATCAGTGTTGATGATAAAGTAGTTATCAAAGAGCTACAAGATTTGCTTTTAAACATGGACAAAAGCAAAACTAATCAAGACTTTTTAACTGTGGAAGAAGTTTCTAAAGAAGTTGTTGATGATTTGTCTAAAAGAAGGTTGAACAAACAACAAACAATCAGCGGTGTGCCAACTGGCTACAATGAGCTTGATAATTTAACACAAGGGTTTCAACCAGGTGAAATGATTGTGTTAGCCGCTAGACCAGGTATGGGTAAAACTGCCTTTGCTCTTAATGTTGCAAATTATGCTTCATCAAATACTAAAGGCAATAAAAAAGTTGTCTTCTTCACCTTAGAAATGCCTTCAAAACAATTAGTTACTCGTTTGTTTGGTATTAATACAGGTATTGACTTACATAAGTTTAAAGAACCAAGTTTAATGAGCGATGATGAATTCAATAAAGTTCAAGTTAATCAAAGAAATACAATGACTAATTTGAACTTATTAATAGATGAATCTGCTAAAACTGACTTACCAACATTATTATGAAAGTGCAGACGTTTATCTAGAACAAGAGGACTTGATTTAATTATTATCGATTATTTACAATTACTTAGTCTTGAATCAGGTAAACCAGCCAGAGACAGACAAAATGAAGTTGCCACTATTAGTAGGAATCTTAAAACACTTGCATTGGAACTTAAAGTACCTGTTATAGCGCTTAGTCAGCTTAGCCGTGAAGTTGAAAAAAGAGAAGACAAAAGACCTATTCTATCCGACTTGCGTGAATCAGGAAATATAGAACAAGATGCTGATATTGTAATTTTTCTATATAGAAAAAATTACTATAACAAAAATAAAAATAAACTCAAAGAAAGTGAATTATCAGATCAAGAAAAACAATTACTTGAACAAGGTTATTTCGGTGATATCACTAACTTATTAATAGCAAAACACAGAAATGGTACACAAGCAGATATCAACTTATTATTTAGATTAAATTGTGGAAAGTTTGAGAATTTATTTTTTCCATATGATGAGATAAATGATTCTGATAGCGAAGGAGATGATGAATAATGCCCACGCATCTGAAAATTTTAACAATAATCGGAATGGCAATTTTAATTACATTAAGTGCTATTTTTAGCGCTAGTGAAACAGCTTATACAACTTTAAATCCTGGAAAAATTGAAGCTATGATTTCTAACAAAGAATTTGGTGCTAAACTAATTAAAAAGCAACACAAATTCTTTAATCAAATCTTGAGCACTATATTGATATGTAATAATATAGTCAATGTCGCACTTTCAGCTATTATGTCATATTTACTTAGTATTTGGTGATTAGCAGACTTGCCAGATGCTAATAAATACAATGTTATTATTTCCACAGCTGTTATTACGCCTATTATCGTGCTTTTTGGTGAAATTTTGCCTAAATTACTTGCTAAAAAGTATCCTGTAGGTATTGCTAAGTCATTTTGTTATTTATTACAAGCTTTATACTTTATTTTTTGACTTTTTACTTACCCAGTAAGCAGAATCGGCAAAAACATTTATATAACTAATACCGAAGATGATGTTAAAGGTTTAATAGATATAGCACAAAATGAAGGGGTGCTCGAAACTAATGAAAGTAGAATGGCTCAAAATGCTCTGGATTTAGATAGCACAAAAGTTTCGCGTCATTATATTAGAATTAAAGACGTTGCAATGATTAATTATAATGACAGTATTAGCGATGCTATTGAAATTTTTAAGGACACAAATTATAGTCGTTTGCCAGTTAAAAAGGGTGATGATTTAATTGGCATTTTACATCTTAAAGATATATTCTTTTTACAAAAAGGGAAAGTTATTAATTATTTAAAACCCGTTCCATCAGTTTCAATGAACACTAATTTATCACTAGCCCTTGAAAAAATGCGTGCTCAAAAATCGCAATTAGCTTTTGTTACTCATAATAATAATTCTACTGAGGTTATCGGTATTATTACTATGGAAGATATTCTCGAAGAAATCATTGGTGAAATTTATGATGAATTCGATGAAGAAGAATGAGAAGACTTTCTCGAAATTAGTCTTGAATTATTTCACGCTTCTGGCAAGATTAAAGTTAAAGAAGCAATCAAACGGTTAGAAATTGATGTTGATGATATAACAGACGAAGAACTTGAAATGACCCTTTATCAATTTATTAAACACAAAGTTGGTTATGAACCTAGAAAAAATACTAAATTTGATTTTCACGATATCCACTTCAGGGTTTTAGCAGTTAATAACAGAAAAAACAGTGATGCCAAAATTGAGATCGAACTAGGCAATAAAATAGAGAATCATAATGATACAGAGCAAAGCCCAATTATTGAATAATTAACCTATAAAACAAGGCTATTCAGCCAATTCAATAATCTCTCAAAATTGTAAAATTATGCATTATTAATTTACAAAAAACTAATTTTGTTTAAAAACTTTTTTAAGTATAATAATAATGCATTTTTGCAAATGTAGTTCAATGGTAGAACTCCAGCCTTCCAAGCTGGTCATGCGGGTTCGATTCCCGTCATTTGCTCCATTTGCTTAATGTAATAAGCGCTAATTAAAGTTAAGGGAACTTAACTTTTTTATTTTCCTAAGCCAAATTTTGCATACTTTGTATATAGGGGCGCATGAATTCACATTAAATCTAAGCATTCAAAAAACAGACACAAAATTAAATTATAAATTTGTGTCTGTTTTATGTATTATGGATATTTTGATTTAGTTCATTATCTCTTTTTAAAGCCTGAAATAGTGAATTCTTTGTATGTTGAACTACGCACTGGTGACGCAGTATTAGAGTAATGATCAATAAAATATAATATAGCTTTAAAGGTGATAGTGCCTTCGGTAGCATTAGGTCTAATATCGTAAATTTTAAGAATGCCATTAAGCATATATTTTCTACCTATTTTCGTTTGATCATTAAAGCGCAAAAATATTTCTGGTGATGTGAAAACTTCATCAGCATAAAAATCCTTTGCATCGAAAGATTTAAAAATTCCCTTTTTCATAAAAGCTAAATCTTTTGCTTCTATGGATTCTAAATACTTATTAACTTCAGAGACAGATGTTTTTTTATCAAAAACATTAATTAAAAAGTCTTTAGTTTTGCTTAAAATAGGTTCATTACTGGTACCAACAAATGATGGCGGAATGTCTAATTGATACTTTAATTGAACGGTTATTATTGTTGAACCATTAAAGTCATTACTATTTTTTTTACCTAATACATTGATACTAATATCATTAAACATATATGCATATGGTGATTTAGGATTTATATTTATTGATGGATCGGATACCGAAGGAAGTGTATCAGTCTTATTTAGTATTAAATCATTAGGTGTTAGTTTATCAAGCAAATTGTTTAATTTTTCTTCTGTATATTCAATATATTTTGCGAATTTAAAGTATTTTAGTTCGATTGATGCTTCTTCTGATTCAATTGAAGGAACAGCTCAATTTAATAATTTATATCTTACAGTAATAGATTCATCGGTTGGATTTTTATCAATACCTGTTATTAGCAATTTTGCTTTTTGACTAGGGAATGATTTCGTAGCAGAAATATCAGATAAATCAATATCATTGAAGGTTTTTTTATAAGAATTAACAATAGTAAAATCTTGTTGTGATAATTGTTTGCTTAATGCATTTAGAGCAGGAGCTGTCATTGAATTTACTCTAAACCCATCAATAGTCATTTCGATAGATTCACTGCGATTTTGGTTATTCTGATTTTCTAATCATATCTTTATTTTTAATTTACCTGTTGTATCATCTGCTTCAAGTATTTTCCCATTTATAACCACGACTCGTAAATAATTATATAAATAATCTAAATAATTCAATATCTTATGATCAAGTCTGATGTCACTAAATTTAACTTCACTTGGCAACTTTTCTTTTGATAATGATAATGATTCTTTGTTTATATTTTCGTGTAAAAGTGTTGTTAAATATTCCTTACTATATAGTTTATGAAAACCTTTTAATGTGATACGTTTAATAGTGCTGTAATAAATTGTTGGATCATGATAACCTCAATAATTATCGCTATATTTAATTCTTACGTCAACAGTTACTTCACCTGTTAAATGGCTACCCTCAGGATTAAATTTAACAACCTGCAATTCTTTATTATTACTGTTATAGCATCAGTCTAAATTACTATTAATCTTAATTTCATTTATATCAATTTTAGTAAGATCACGATTACGACTGTTTTGCATAATGAAGTTGCTAAAACAGTTTTCATTAAGTGTTTCAACTAGATCATCGATATATTTTTGAATATATTTTTGATTGTAGCCTTCTCTTTCAAAAATCTCGTTGCTAGATTCAAATTTAGTAAAACCAGATAAGGTAAATGTTCTTGATTTTTTTGACAATATTGGAGCTTCTTTGAAAATTTTATTAGCAAGCCGAAGTTGAACACTAACAGTTCCATTATATTGGTTGGCAATAGCAGCTAAATTCCCGTTATCATCACTAACTACTTCTAATGACAGTCCATAGTATGGACTTTGCGAGTTAGATTGGACAGTAGATTTAAATCTAATTGTCTTCAAAAATCCTTTCACAAATTCATCAGGTGTTGCAAATTTTGCGTCTCAATCTATGTCATCATAGTTAAGATTTTCTAATAGTTCATCTAAAATTTCAGGTGTAGTTTCTTTGGTTTTGACAAAACC
>NZ_JNJV01000033.1 GCF_000702785.1 Mycoplasmopsis primatum ATCC 25948
AATCAACGTGTCTAATGGCTGTTGACGCAGGAACAAATAAAGTAGTCGATCTATTCTTTGAAGAGGGAACTGAAACGTTAAATGGATATCAAGTACTATTAGAAAATATGTTTAATAAATATGGTTATCCAAAAAAGTTGTTATCTGATAATAGAACTAATTTTTGACACAAAGAAAATGCGTATTCTAAAACTTTTTTAGAAGTTAAACAAAGAGGTATTGAATTTACAACGTCTTCTAGCCCTACATCTAAGCCACATGTAGAAAGGAAATGAGATACTTTTCAAAAAAATATTCGGATCCGTCAAATTTAAGTATGTCGAATAAAAACATCAACATAGACCTACACTAATTATAATCCAAAAAAATTTTTCAAAAACATTTTTATATTTTTTCTCTGGGGCAAAGCGTGACACCAGCATTACCCAAACATCTCCCTACACGCGCGCGCACCTTATTAGGCAAGATAAGAACTGCGCCACCCTTTAACCAAGGGGCAGTTTTATCTTGCTTTTTATATAATTTATTTATAAATTATATAAGAAAGGAAAAAATAAGTGGCGCAAACTGGCTCCAATCTGCACCAGCACTTCAAAACTGGCGCAAAACTGCACCAGAACTGGCACACGCCGAAATATTATATATACTATGTATATATAAAACACCCTAAAAACTGGCGCAGTTCTGTCCCAAATCTGCACCACCCCCTTAAAAAATACAAAAAATGAAAAGCCAACTATCTAAAAATAGTCGCATATTTTTTCATTAAATTTTGATAAATAATGATTGTTTCTATGTTTTTTAAACTATATAAACTATGATATTTACTAATATGTTTCTTAAAAAAATGATAAACGAAATGCTCCGTATAACTTTTATTTTTTAATAAATCACCAGCCGAATTTCAAATCATTTTTTTATGCATATTTATATAGTTAAAAAACTTTTCAATGTTATTTAATACAACATTATTTACATTTTTGAGTGACAATTCCTTTAAAAATTCATTTTGAACGTCTAAAAAATCATTGTATTTTTTATCATTAAAAACTTCATTAAATAAAGAACATCAGGTCTTATTAAACTTAATAGACTTTCAATTTTTAAAGACTTTTTTATTATCTTTTATAGCAAAACGATTATGCCCAAAAGTCATATTAATCATCTTTTTTATATGAAAATTATCAAGCACATAATTTACATTTAACTCTTTTTGAATCCTTTTCATTCAAGGAGCACCATCACCATTTAAAGTTATATTTTCAGCACTTAAATTTAAAGAATTAACTACATTTTCTATTTCTTTTACTTGATAATTTAGGTTATTATTTTCGTCATTTTTAGCATTAACAGGTTTTACGAAAAATAAGCATATGCCGCCCTTATTAATATCATTTTCTTTATGAAAGACCGCTTCTCTAATTCTCACTTTTTCATTTGTATTACCCATTTGAAAATACTTAAATAAATCGTCCATATTAAGACTATATTTACAATTATTAGAGTTATTATATATATCATCTAATAACTTATCATTTAAGTTTTTGATATGTTCGTTTATTTTAAATCTCTCCTTAAAATAACTTACCATTTGTTTAGAAGGATAATAATCAGGATAATTATTCCTTTTATTGCCATTTAAATAGTCTAAAATAACTTCTTTTATTAATTCAAAGTCATATTTACTATATTTTAAATTTTCAACAATTGGATGATGATAATATACAAATCTTATAAGTTTTTGAGTCTCAGGGTCTCATTTTTCATACTCAGTGACGTTTAAATAAAAAACACCAGCCCGAGTTATTCATTGTCTGGTCTTACGTCTAAAAACTTTTCAATCACTATACAGACGTTTTCGTATAATGGTTCTAAAATATCATTCAATATGATTAATTTTTTCAGCCATTTCTTTATATAACTCATATTGATAATTAGAGTTAAAAATAGCATTAGCTAATTCATTGCTTTGCATATATGTCTCACTTTCATCGTTTAATTCTTAATAATTATAAAACGAAAACATAAAAAGCAATTTTATTTTTTAATCTATTTTATAGGAATATAAAGAAAAAAGACCTTTAAAACACTTATTTATTAACAATAAAACACATTTTTTTACAAATTAAACTATTTTATAGTTAAATAAAGAAAAAGACTATTTTAGTAATAGTCTTTAAAAATATCATTTAAGGTTTAAATTTTGAAGTCTTTTTATCTTTTGAAACATCTTTTTTCATTTGAAAATCTTTTGGTATATTTCTAAACTCATTTAATTCTTTATCACTCATACAAGACATTTTTTTAATATTTTTAACAACATTATTTATTAATTCTCGTTCAACTTCATTATTAGATATTAATTTAAAAGTATCATCAGGTCTTTTTATAAACTCAAATTTATGATACGCCATATTTTTATTTAAAATGTTTTCATACAATTTATTAATTATAATTTTAAATTTTTCATTATCAATTATTGAACCGTTTATTTCATTATCTAATTCAAATAAATTTTCAAATTCTTTTCTTTCCATAATATTTATAGACGTGCAATTGACTATTTCACCATAATTATTATTTAATAAACCTTCATTAAAAGAAACATTCTCTGAATAAACTTTTCTTTTTAATTGTGTATCTCTATCAATTAAAGACTTAGCAGTCAAATAATAAACATATTCATCAGTATAAAAAACAACTAATGGGTGATAATCTCTTATTATTGAATTATCTTTATTTTTACTAATATGACCTTTACTATATTTTAAATCTCTTATTTTTCAATAACTTCCAATATTCATAATATATAAATTATAATAAAATCAAAAAAAGCACATAGTGCTTTTTCCTTTAATAAAACATCATAAGTTTTTTCACAAAAAACATATTTTTTTCACTTCTAACCCAATCTGAGCTAATTGGGAATAAAGTTGCGAATGTTTTATTGACTCAACCGTTATAGACTGTCGATTAGAGACCGCTCATAGCTCTAACTGTGGCGTCTTATGTTTATTATAACACCATTAAAAATTTTTCAAAGTCTTATTTTAATAAAATACTACATCAATTTAAGGTTTGAGAATTCTTTTTTTAGCCAGATAATATTCATCGGTTTCTTTATTTAATTTATATTCAAAATTGTCTTTACACTTCAATCCTTTTTCTTTATTAACACATAATTTAATACTTTTTAATGCTTCTTGTGTATCTTTAATGTTAGAAGTATTTATATAACTAAGAAATTTATCCTTATCAAAATGATATTTATAATAATTTTTAGTTTTTTCACTTATTTTTTTGCTATTAGTATTTACAATAGCAAGAACCTGACTATTTATCATTTTTTTATTAGTATAAATTGTTATATTATCTTTTAAATCATCTAATATTTTAATAATGTTTAACTCAGGCGGTGCAGAATTAATTCTTTTTTCTAAATCATCAACAATTAATTCTCTATCTTTATCATTTAAAGAATTAGTTTTATTATAAACATCTCAATCTATATTTTTCTCTAATAATTCCTTATCAATAATAAAAATATCTTTGGTAACTGCTACACCTTGATGGTCATTTCAATAGCCGTCATCTTGGTAAGTTTTATTATCTATTGAAACATTATGTTTAATTGTAATGTTTGTAGCAGTTTGTAATCTTATACAATAATAAGTATTGTCTTTTTTATTTTCAAAAATAACAAGTGGATGGACTTTATATTTACTATCTATACCTTTATTGAAAATATCTTTTAATAAAGGACTTATAATTTTTAAAGGTTTTCATAATTCTATATTCATATAAAAATTATACAAAAAAAGAGATATAAATCTCTCTTTAAGACGGGTTAGAACTCAAAACTTAACATCAAGCCTTAAAAATAAAACAATCATACGGCTGCTTGCTTCCCGATTACCGCGATTCATCCTTTTTTGAGTTATTTAATAATATTATAACACCATTAAAAATTTTTCAAAGTCTTTTTATAAAAGTTTTAAGTCAAAAAAGAAAGCATATTGCTTTCTTATTATACGACCTATTTAACTCTTTTACTATATTTTCTTACATAGACAAATCAAGCAAGCGTTCCAAGCCCTATAAGCCCAAATAGTCCCAAAGGAATTAAAGTGCTTAACAAAATAGTTTTCTTTTGTTTTGCTTTCTTTTTAAGACTTTCAGCATCAGGTATAGAACTATCTAAATCATTAATAGCATCATAATCTTTATTATGATTATGTATTCTAATATCAGTTTCATTTTTAGAAACACCATTAACACTTTTAAGTTTTAAAACACCGACAATTTCTTTTTCACTCTTTTTAGTAATAGCCATAATTAATAAATTAAGTGCATTAATATCAATATCATAATGTTTTTTAAATTCTAATTGATACTTCCCTTTCATCACTTTAAAAACATCAGCCAATATTTTTTCTTTTAGAATATTCATTCTATATTCTTTATAAGATAAATCATTAATTCTAATACTTGATAAATCATATAAATATTTATTGCCATTTGAGTCCAAAACTTCTTTTGCACTATTAACCACTTTAAAACTAATAGAACCTTTAACTTTCTTATGAATACCAACGACTTTAAAAACAAAGTCCGCACCATTTCCAAGCATTAACTTATTAATGCCCTCAACAAAGTTTTGAATATCAATTTCATAGCCATAAATTAAATTATGTTCTTTAAGAGCATCATTTACGTGTTTAATTATTTTATTCATTATATCTTTATAACTATTAGCATCAATTTCAACATCACTAATTTTCAAATTATTTAAATTAATATCATTAGCAATATACTTTCTTACATAGTTATAAACACGTATATTTTTAAACCCTATTTTATCACCGATTGCTTCAAGCGTTAAATTAGTAAATTTCATTAACTTTTTATTAGTTCCTATCTGCACCATTTTCATTTCATCAATAACTGCATCTAAATTTTTAATAGCAAAGTCTTTATTTCTTACTAACCCCTTAAAGTTTTCATCAATAATTTTAAGAATATATGCTTCAATTTCTTTTTTGGTATCTAAACCATTAAGATTAAATTCATCAAAATTATAACCTTCAAAAATACCACTATTAACAACAGGATCAGTATTAAATTCTTTAATTGCTATTTCAAAAGAACTATAAGGCAAATAATATTCTTTTTTGAATGAGTCCTTTAAAGAAGCATTTAATGTTAAAAGACCAGTTGAAGCATTAAATACAACACTTAAATTAAGCATTTCCAACTCTATTTCATTAAGATTAGTAAATCATAATTTTTTATGAAGCCATATTTCATTTTCAAATTGACTTTGAGTTTTAGTTTTAGCAAAATTAATAAATCAATCACTATTTACTTTTAACTCTAATGCTTGTTTATCATTAGGCGTATTAATATCACTAAACTTAATCTTTATCAATTGATAACCACTATTAGCTTCAAAAGCGAAAGACCTATCTAATGTATTAAGTTTAAGTTTTACATAAACACCGTCTTTATTAGGAGACATTTCAACATAGTCAATTTCAACACGATCCTTATAATCAAAGTCTCCTAAGAAATCATCTTTAAATTTCATAAACTTTTTCCTATTCTCAGGATCGTTAATTTTATTTTCATTAAATTGTCTATCACCTTCACTTAAAGACTCGCCATTATTAGCCCTTTTTAGCCCCTGTATTGCGTAAAGTTCTAAAAATTGATTATAACTATATTTATTATTTTCAATCGCTTTAAAAACCGGTTTTATATAATGAGTAAAAGAACTATTTTTATATAAATAGTTTATATATTTTTTATATCACTCTAAAACATCTTCATAACTTAACTTATAAATATTTTCTTTTTTGAAAGTTCCATCTTTAAGAATAAAAGCCCTTATCTTATCTCCTAAATCACTCTTTCATAAAGGCACAATTTCACCCCTATTATATTTTTGTAATTCAGTAAAGTAATTATTATTGCTCTTATCACCCCTAATCATCACTAACTTAAAGTTAGAAATAGAATTTTTAGCATTAGAACAAAATAGTCATGTTCCTTCATTTGAAAAATAAGAACTTTCACTTGTAGTCGTTTCTAACTCTTTAAAATATTTATCACCTTCTACCTTTTCAAAAGTAAAAGTCTCTTCATTAAGTTTAAATAAGGTAAAGTTTTGAGTATCACCTATAAGTTCCTTGATGCCCCCTTTTTCAATCACTACCGCTTCTGCAATAACTTTTTGAAAATTGCTTAAAGTAGAATGTGGCGGGAATAGAAACTTACTTTTATAAGGAAGTTTAGAGTCACAAGCATAATTATAATCAGGAGTATTATGATTAAAATTATTTTCAAATGTAAAGCCAATTTTTGAAAAGTCCATTAAAACTAATTGCTTTTTCGTTCCAGTTTTAGCATCAATAAGGGGGTCATATTTCGGGTTCTTAATATAATCGCCCTTTTCATTCTTTAACAACTCCCCTTTTTCATTTTTCAAATACTCTTCAATTAACTCTCTTTGATGCTTATTATTCTCAGGATCTCAAGCATACCATTTAAAGTCTTCCATTGACGACTTACTATCAATAATAAAAGTCTTTTCATACGTTAATTCTAAGTCAGTATCTAAATTGCCCTTACTTCCTGCTCTATATTTAAGAATCTGAATTTTGAACTCATTTTTCTTATGTGAATTTTCATCATTTTTCTCCGTATTTTCATCAACTATATTTTCATTCAAAATTCTTTCATTATCATTTGCATCAATTCTTAAATCATTAAGGTCTTCTTCAAAATGCCCATTTAAAACATCTATTCTCTTACCATTAATAATCAACACTTCATTTTCGCTAAAACTATCAAAACTTACTTTCATTGGTGTATGCACTATTCAGCGCCCATCATAATAAACGCCATTTTGAAGTCCAATCTCTTTTTTATCAGTTTCATCTCTTTCAGGCACGTCATCAACTAATTCCGTAGTCCCTTTTTGAAAATCAACTCATTTGCCGAATTCAAATTTAAGTCTATCAAAAATTCTCGCATTCTTATAATGATCCGTAGGAACAAATTCTATTTTTACACCCCTTATAAGCACTCTATTTAAGAAATAAATATCAATCATATTAGAATTTGCCACACTATAACCAAGCCCTAAATCTTTAAAAGTGTTTAATCAATCACTCTCTAAACTTATTCCTTTTAGTTTGTCGAACTTCTCTTTTTTAGAAACATAAAGTTTTTGAAAATACTCATTAAGTTTTTGCTCTAAATAATAAGAATTAGAGTGCACATTAAGAATTTTTTCATTAAAAGGAGTATATAAATCTCCGCCCACATCAGTAAGCGAATATATCTTTTTATTCTTTAATAAATTATCATTAAAATCGACTTGTAATTCATTTCAAAAAGTTTTTTGTTCTTCAACGTTTCCATTTCAATAATCATATTGAAGTTCAAGCGAAATAGTTCGCAAATCACGTGAAGCCAAATTATATTTATAATCAATAAAATGCATATTAATAGTTTGGACTCTACTATTTGCTTCTTTTAATTCGGCTCTTGTTTTTAAATTTAAATTGGGAATTAACCAATGTATATGTTTATTTCAATTTATTCATGCTGAATTGTCAGTCCATTTAAAAATAGTATAGTCTTTGGTTTGAACCATATTTTTAGGCAATAAATTAATATAGTTCTTTTTATTATAAACTAATTTAAAACTCTGTGTTTTATCATCTTTTTCAAAAAACTTTTTGTAAATTCCAAAAGTAAAATACGCCTTCATTAAGTACTTAATAAATATTACTAAATTTATGATTTCTATATTCTTTTTTAGGGCGAAAAACTA
>NZ_JNJV01000034.1 GCF_000702785.1 Mycoplasmopsis primatum ATCC 25948
TTACAAAATTTAATCAAAATTCTTTTGAATTTTCTAGCAGAAATATTATTTGCATTTGTAGAAATATTACATTTTTCAAGAATGCTTTCTCAGTCTCTTTCCAAAATAGCATAATGCACATGATCAGTAATATACTTGTTTCTTTTTAGGTTGAGTTTCTTAAATCCTATACAAAAATCAATTTTAGATATCTTATACACATTCATATATAATTTATTCGCCTTTCTGTTTTGGATACTTAAATTTTATATAAAAAGGCAGCAAAAATGCATCTAGATTTTTCTCTAGGTGCATTTTACTTTTGGAATGAATATCAAAAAACTTTTTATCTGTTGGTTTATCAAAATTTCAAAAATATTCATCAACTTGTGATTGTGATCACGTTCACTTACTTTTAAAAGAACCAACATCAATTTGAAAATCTCTAAAATGAAAATCATTAAGAACATACCCTTTCTCATATCAATATTTATAAAAGGTGCTTCAATTAAACTTACTAAAATCATAATTAGGGGAATGTGGGTCATCTTTTCATTCAAATCATTTAGACTTTTCAACCGTCTTACTATAATCTCAATTAAATTGAATATAAAATTTTGGATCTTTAATTTTTCTATTTTTTATATTTTTAACATAATCATTTCATTTATTTTTTTGTTCTTGACTCAAAAAAAGTTTTTGCCCATTATTAAAAAGAAAATAGCCATCAGCAACTATTTTTTCTAAAACTTGTAATGAAACTCCTAACCTTAAAGTCTTAGAATTTGAACTAAATATATCTTGTCAATATAAAAGAAAATGACCGTAATAATTAGTATCTAAATTTAAATTAAAATCGTGAAAAATTCTTTCAGCATTAACATTTTTTTCAAACGTATAACTTTCTTTATAATTGCTATATTTAGTTTTAACAATATCTTCATCAAACGGCTCAAAAACAGGATCCGTCGAAGCAGACACAAAAAGAAGTGGCACACTTATAGCAGAAGCACCAACACCAAAACTTAAAAGCAACTTTCTACTCTTTTTCATCATCAACACCTCCATTTTCTAAATCATACATCTCATCAAAGTCCGTTTCATTCTCATAGTTATAACTATTAAAAATCTTTTCTCTTTTTTTAACTTTTTCAACTCACTTATTTTTCTTCCCTAAATTTTCTGCATTTTCTAACTGCAACAATTCCCGTAAATTCTTAAAATATGGTCCTTCTGCCAATAAATCACTCGAAGGGTTCTCTAAATCTTTTTTAGTTATTTTAGAATTAGAGAATAAAGCATTTAGCAAAATATCAAGTTTCTTATTAATTAAACTATTCTCCGCTCTCACATTTAGTATATGGTCGATAATATACATACTAAACGGAGTTAAACGTGAGAAAAACGCTTTATGAAAAGAATATTCCATATCAGTTTTCAACGACTTAAAAACTTTCTTTTTATCTCTTTCATCTAAAAAATCAACAATTATTCTTTCTAATACAGCCGACAAACTTTCGCCATTTCTTAATACTTCATTTTGAAACCTTTTAAATCTCAAAAGAGTATTAGCATCATACAATCTAAATAAAAATTTATTATTTATCTTATCACTCATAATCACCACCTTTTAATCTATTCCTTATAAACAAAATAATTTTCTTTTTCAAAGTCATTATAGTAAATGCTTCCTTTAATTTTTGAATACAAATGCAAACTAAAAATTAAATTCCCGCGATTGCTATCAAGTAAATAAGACGTTTGACTCTTATTTAAACCACCAGCATATTTAAACATTTCAACGACGGCTTCAAGGTCTTTACTTTTAAGCCCGAAAAACTTCGCATACTGGCAATTTTGAAGTATTGCTTGCGCTTTTGAAGTGACATTTAAACTCCCCAAAAAGTCGCTTGGGTTCTGCGTACAAAGTATCATTCCCGCATTAAATTTTCTAACCGTCTTAGTCATTAAATACACAAAATTAAGCGTCGTCATATTAGAAGGATCAATATAAATATGCAACTCATCAATCACAATTACCGTATTAGAATTTTTATCTAATAGATAGTTATTAAAGACTTTATTTTGAATAAATGAAAGCAAAATATATAAACCAACTTTTGACGAATTGCTATCATCGTTTGCTAATTTTTGAGTATTAAAGATAATGAAATCATTATCTAAGTTAATGTTAGTTTCGCCATTATAAAGGGCTTCATACTTACCATTATGCTCAAACAAATACTCCAACGTCTCCGCCACCATCGCAACCATATTTTCTTTTCTGGCTCTTTCAAAATCATCAACAAATTTATACTTCTTAATTTTCTTTATTAAATCGCTCATAATTGGAAACTTCTTTTTCTTTAAATCGTCCGCATTTTTAAGTTTATAAAAGCCCAAGTCTCTATATAAATCAATCACACAACGCATTATAAAGATTAAATGTTCCGTTGAAAACTCAGGGTTCACCAATTTAAAGAATTGTTCCAATCATTCAATATGCTTATTAATAACTAAATTAACCGAATAATCGTCATTTTCATCATTTAACAAAATTTGAATTTCAAGCGGGTTTATAACCGTTTTATAACCAGCGCCAAGGTCAATAGTCGAAGCCCCAAAAGCACGCCCAACGTCCCCATATTCATTTTGCACGTCAATAACATACACCTTATTATTTTCTGCTAAATGACCGACAATCGCTTTTTTCACGTCCGTCGACTTCCCTTTACCAGACGAACCAACGGTGAACATATTAAAATTAGTTCTTTTTTGAGACTTCTTAAATTGATTGAAAATAATCGGTTCAGTTGTCGCTGCAGTTTCACCTAATAAGAAAGTATTCCCATCATTATTAGTTTCATTATCAAAGTTTCAACCATATGCTATATTTTCGCTCGACATTTGAACGTCTTCATTTAAGTTATTAGTTGTAATTAAACAAATTTGCGAATACGCTTCAAATTGTTTAAAAGGTAAGGGGTTCAACACCAACTTATCTCTTTTACATTCATAAGCAATTTTATTTTCAATCTTTTTAAGTTCCTTTAAACTCTCCGCTTTATTAATCACTAATAGTGAACTACTAAACAATAAATTCCCATTAACTTGCAATTGATTTTCTAAATACTCTAATGCTTCTAACTGTAAGTTAGACGACTTTTTACCATATTGACTTTTTGTCATCCCCGCATTATCAGTAATCTTTTTAGCCGTTTTATCTAATAACAACGCTTGAAAGTCTTCCGTTCAAGGACTTAATTGCCATACCACTCTACTATCATTATTAAAGAAACTATAAGTTCAATTCTCCACTAAATTAAGTGGTAAATCACTAATAGTTTGTATTGAATAATACATTCCATCTTTAATAAAATATTTCGCTTTAAAAACAATTTCATCATTAGCCAATAAATCATCAAGTTTAAGCACTTTTTCTTTTTCAGGCTCTTTTACTTCTCCCTTATCTTTTTCACCTTCAACAGCTGCAGGAACAGGAGCCGACTTTTTAAATTTTCATTTTTTAATTTTTTCAAATAAACCCTTAAAAAAGTTTTTAATTGTTAAAATTAAATCATTTTTCTCCACTATATCATCGTCATTATTATGGCGTCTTAAAGTATTATCATAACTATTTTTTATGAAAGTATCAACTTCATCAGCATCTAATACTTTATCATTTAAAGCCCCTAAAAATTCTATTAATTGCCGACCTTCCACTATATCAGCATCAAGCCCCAAATTGCGCATACTATCAAGGAACATATAAATATTCTTATTAAGATTATTAGTATTTTTAGCATAAAGAACGACATAGTAAGTGTCAATCAACAAATGATTATCTAATAAATCAAAGTCCTTAATTCTACTTTCATAATAATTTAAATAGTTATCTCTAACTTCTAAATCAGCGTCAGTTTCATCAAGTCTCGCCATCTTTCTTTCCATATGAGTTTTTACACTATTAAAATTAGAAGTATAGTCCATTAACTCTTTTAATCTTACAATCGATAAATGCACTTCGACACCATCTAATACATCATTTCATCTTTTAATAAAAGCGTCCTTATCATCATTATTTTCACCCCAAGGACTCTTCCCTAAAAATTTAATCACACTAAAATACTTAAAACCCGCTTTTAATCTTTTAGTTTTAATTATCTTATCATCTATTAATTCACTATAAGGAATTAATAACTTCGTATTATTCGCAGCACTATCCTTCTTATACTTCTTAATTCTAAAAAGGAACTTAATCATTCTAAAAAATAGAACATATAACCTACAATTATATTTACTACTTTTTATTAACACCGTCGACAAGAAACCAAAAGTAATAAGCGAAATAATAAAATTCCCTATTTTACCAGCAATCGACGGGATCAACAAGTTCCCAATTGAGAACGCCAGCAAAATATTAATCATAATAATTCCAAAATCAAAATAAGTGAAGTCTTTAAAAACCTTCCCCTTTTGTTTTTTAATATTTTTTGGCTGCAACATTTTTTATTTCTCCTTCTTTTTCATTTCTTTATTTCTTTTTATCAAAAAGATCATTTACAAAGGCTATATTTTCTTTTGTTTTTGAATCTCTTTTAGCATTAAACTGATGAAGCATTTCCTTCTTATCTTTATCTAATACTTGACGTCCTACTTTATTCTTTACTTTATCATCAATGTATTTAGTAAGGTCACTATGTTTTTTCTTAATCTTGTTATAGTATGCTTTATTATCTTTATTAATACCCATACGTTCAATGCTTGCTATTTCTTTACCAAGAGCATTTTCTTTCTTAATTAATGAATTATCACTTGCGCTTAGATCGCTCATATCAAGTGATGACTCACCACTTTTAATTTTTTTAGCAGTGTCTTCATTAAATGTATTCCATTCTGCTTTTGAAGCAGTTATATTTTCTGCATTCTTACTAAACATTTCATTAACACCAGAAAGACCACTTTGATATTCCTCTTTTGAAATTTTGCCACTCTTATATAAATCTTTCAAGTTCTTTTTAGCACCTAATTTTTGACCCAAATTAGTTTTCTTAAACTTATCTTTCATTTTGCCTGCTAATTTTGTAGCACCAGTCATTTTCGAACCTGCTTTTAACATCTTTTTAGCAACTGCACCAGCCGCAAAAACACCAGCACCAAGTGAAGCAATCGCTTTTACATTCGACACCCCATTAGACAACGTTTCTTTAATAGAAGCACCTTCTCCCACAAACGAAACAATTAAACTATTCATAGAAGTAGCAGCCATCGCACCACCTATCACAACAATAATAGATAATGCCAATCTAAGCAAGAAATGACCGTCTATACCCATTGCTCAATTCAAAGCACTCGTTAAGAACAAAGTGAGAACTTGTATTGAAAGCAAGAACCCAAAAATGACGATGGACTTCGTCACATACATCTCCTGCCATTTTTTCATTCTCGCCCCGTTATCATTAACACTACTTGCCCCCACAAATGGTGCAATAATGAATAAAAAGAATTGCTCAAATATTTTTTGAATTAAGACCATAAGACCTAAAACTAATGGAACAAGCGTTCCAATTGACGAAGCAACACCAATAATCACAAATAGTGACCCGTCACCAAAATTAAGAAACATTCTTAAATATGTTTGTTTATCTATTATGAAATTATTATCTGCTACAGCTTCATACTCAGCCCTTGTAAAGTTTGGGAACCTTTCTGGCGAGTATCAAGCCATAAAGAGCGTTTTTTCAACACTCATTCCAGCAGATGAAAATATTAAATTAAACATCATACTTACAATTAAATTAAGAGCATACAAAATTAAAGGAAGTGCCACAATTCAAGCCGTTCCTGTTAAACTATTCCGTAGTGCTATCTTAACCGGACTTTCTTCATTTTGTTTTTGAAAACCCATTTTAATACCCGAAATAAGAAATAATAAAACGAATATAATCATTGAAATAATTGCTAACCGTATAAACATATCAGGTAAATTTATACTTTTAAAATCACCTGCATTTCTTATTCCAAAATATAAATATTGTGGTAAATCAATTGCTAACAATTGATAAATTTTAACAACATATTTTATTAAAAGTAAGGGAAATCAAACAAAGCCATAATAAAACAAAGCAAAAACAGCATAGCAAATCGAATTTATTGCATTTTCAATCATCGCCCCTCCTTTTTATCTATCTACCATATTTTTAATTAGCAGGTGTAGGTGGATGGGCTGCTAATGTCGTTTGAATAATTGATGTAATAACATTTGAAACTGCTATTAACACAATAACCGCAATTAAGAAAATTCCCATTCACTTAACTTTTTGTAATTGTGCCCGTCTTTCTTCTTCACTTTCAGCCTTCCCCGCTTTAAAGAAAGCAATCGCTAAAATAATAACAACCGCAAGCGCTAAAATACCAGCCACTGAACCAAGCACAATATTAATATAAGTTTGAACTGTTTTAGTAAGTTCTGTAAAACCACCTTTAACTTCTGTTTCACCACTACTTCCACCTTCAGCCATCAATCTAAAAAGCGGTAAATCTTTTAAATTTTTCATTTTCTCTCCTTCTATTTAAATACATAACTTTTTACATCTTTAAACTTTTCTTACTTTTTTGTTTTTGAATTTTTAAACTATCACAATCAGCAAAAGCATCATCACCTATTTTTACGCCATCAGGAATATTAATTTCTTTTAATTTTTTATTTATATCTTTTGTTTCAATTCCTAATCAACCATTAAATTTCGTAATCTCTTTTGATATGTTTAAGCAATTAAACTCTTCCAATTTAGTTAATGTTTCATTATTTAAATCATTAATAAAGTTATTTTTTATACTTAAAATATCATCTTTATTCAGTGATAGTTCCTTTAAAATATCACTTTCAACTGCGTCTCAAATAAAGGTGATATTTTCAACATCTGGTTGAATTAAATAATCATCATATTCGCCAAACTCATTATTAAATTTAACAATTGTCTCTTTCTCAGGCAAATCACCATAAATAACTTCTTCTAATAATGGTTCGACAAATACTTTTTTATTTCCTTTATTAAAAACTTCATCATCTAAAAAATCATTATTTCATTGTTCTCTTAGACTTTCACCACTAATTTTTTTAGCATCAACATAATTTTGAATGTTTTTATTTAAAAAATAAAAAACACTAAACTCTTCTTGTTCTAATAAATCAGTATCAACTTTTTTTAGTTTATTAGTTGGAATAACATATGCTTTAATTAAATTTTCATTTTTTAATCTATCATAGTTATATCTCTGTGAAAAATAAAATTTCCCCATAACTTACTCCTTTTATTCTTTAAATACATAACTTTTTACATCTTCATTTTTGAAGTCTTTTTCATTTTCTTTTTAGTTAAATTCATTTCATTAGTTTCTAAAATCTGACATCCAAAAATATCATAATCTTTAATTATTTTTGTATCTGCTGGTATTGAAACTTCTTTTAAATTTTTACAACCATAAAAAGCATATTCACCAATTTCTTTAAGACTATCAGGGAGTTTAATGCTTTCTAAATTTTTACAACCATAAAAAGCAT
>NZ_JNJV01000035.1 GCF_000702785.1 Mycoplasmopsis primatum ATCC 25948
AGAAATATTTATGCTAGATGAGATATTTGAAGATTTAAAAAGAGAGCGTGAGTATTTATCACAAATAATTGATTTTTAGATTCTATGATTCATTTTTAAATTGAAATCAAAATGTTTATTTTTCTTAACACATAATAAATAAGCTAATGCTTAGCCTAAGCGCAAAAATATGTAATTAAAAATGTTTTAACATTAGTTAAAGCATATTTTGTTTTATTAAACAACACAAAGAATAAGAAAACCAACCTAAAAACCTAAAATTGATAGGTAAATTTTCGGTTTTTTAGGTTGGTTTATAATTTGAATAAGTGGCTCAATTTGATTGAAAATTCACATTTAACTGCTTTGTAAGTTGCTAATTCATAACCCTCAGGAATTTGTTTAATAATATTATCTAAGTCTGCATCTTTTAAATAGGTTTCAGCTTTATTAGGATAATCAAACACCGTTTCATTATTAGCTTTTTCATTCATTAATTCCATTTTAGCCAATGTATCAGCATCAATAATTTTTCCTAAATTAGATGAACCAATTATTGTTGAAATGGTATGTTTTTTATTTTTACCTTGATAAATTGCACCTTTATATTTAAAAATAATGTTATTGTCTTCATCAATTACATAATCAAGTTTGCTTGATAATTTTTGACCATTATCTCAGGTTGGTTCATTAACATTAACTACTTGATAGTTCTTAGGAATATTAATTCCTTTAAATTCTAAAATAAAATTCTTGTTACTAGATCAATTAGGCATTTTGCCTTTTTTTGTAACTATAACTTTTCCTGTGTATCTGTCATATCAAAAACTATTTTCATTTTTAATAGCTTCTTGAAATTCTTTTTCCTTACCACTAATTACAGATAAATTTTCATTTAATTCGTTAGTGACTCATTCATTTATATTTTTTAATTTTTCATCAACTTCTATTGCGGGTTTATTACTTGGTTTATTTTCATCCGGTTTTGCGGGCTCATTTGGTTTTATGGGCTCATTTGGTTTTTCATTTGGATTAGTTTTTTTACAACTAATAGGCATAATAGCAAAAACAGTTGGTATTGCAACACTAGCTAAAACTAATGGTAATATTTTATGTATTTTTTTCATTTCAACTCCTACTTGTAAAATTTTTTTATAAATAATAGACGCAACGCATATATCATTTATTATTTTTTTTACATTTTTTAGTTATTATATATCAAAAAATATGGAAGTATTTACATATATTTATGCCAACATTTGCGCGCATAATTTTTATTCATAATGAAGTAGCGCTTATAAAACAGCATTGATTAATACTAAAAAAACAGCAATCAAAAACAAAATAATTTATGTCGTTATTAGTTATTGTAATATCATTTTATTTACAATAATTTAATTGTTAATTATTGAAATATAGTTCAATAAAAATATTTAGTAATTGACGAGATTCTTACCACTAATATATTTGCAAAACAACAAGGTAATAATTAGATATTTTTACTATAAAACAGTCAAATTAGTAAAAAAATGATTAATCAAATAAGTTATTAAAAATGAATTGCTTCACACACTCATTAGCACCAGTATAAAAAACGCGAATCAGCACAATTGTTGTAAATCAAATCTATTATTTAAAAATCTATTATGTAATCAAAATCTAATTTCTATGTCTTATCATATTAATTACTTAAAATATTTAAGTATTAATCTATAATATAATTTATATTTTTAATTAGATGTAATATAGATAATGCACTTTGTTATAAATTATTATTTAAGCAAAAAGAAGTGTGAGCTAAAAAAGAAAGGGTTTTCATGAAGAAAATTGGAATAAAAGCACGCGAATTTTTTTATAAATTTGGTAAGAAATGAAAAGAATGGTGATCTTCTAAAGAGATAACTAAAAAATTTTTATATACTGCCTTACTGCTTGCTATTTATCTAATAATGACCGCTATTAAGTCGCCATTTGTTAGTTTTTTAAGCGTTAATAATTCAATTGATAATGATACTTTTTTAAGCACTCTTAATATGATTGGTGGTGGTGGTTTAAGACAATTTTCATTAGTTGCTCTTGGTATTAGTCCTTTCATTAATGCATCATTAATTATGTCTCTTTTACAAACTAAAGCTTTTCCAGCTATCCAAAAGTTGTCGCAAAGTGGACCTGAGGGAAGGCGAAAAATTAATATAATCACAAGAGTTTTAACACTATTCTTAGCTTTTCCACAAGCATTTATGCTTACCAAAGCGTTAAGTAGTGGTGATAATCCCTTTATTAAAATTAATACATACGGTCTTAATATTCATTTAGTTACTTACTTTTTATTACCAATTATTTTAATTGGAGGGTCACTATTTTCATTATTTATTGCTGAACAAATTACAAATAAAGGTATTGGAAATGGTACAAGTTTAATCATTTTTATTGGTATTGTTTTCCAATTGCCTATTCAATTTAAAACAGCATGAGGCTTCTATGTAAGCGATTCAGAAAGTTCAGCTATTGTTGTTGGAATGCTTAAATTTTTAACTTATTTATTTGTTTACTTGACTTTACTATTTGTTATTGTAATTATTTACCTTGCTGAAAGACATATACCAATTCAACAAATAGGAGCTGGTAGAAGTAAAAGCATCAAAGATATGGGTAAATTACCTATTAAGCTTAATCCGGCCGGTGTTATGCCTATAATCTTCGCTTCTATGTTTGTGTCTTTTCCACTATTAATTGCTAGAATATTACCAAGCCATAATAATGCCGGAATTTGAATTAGAGAGCATATGGACTTTTCAAAACCACTTGGTTTGAGTTTACTTGTTTTATTTACATTCTTTTTCTCATTCATTATGGGTTTACAACAGTCAAGAGTTGATAGAATTGCAGAAGACTTTACCAAGAATTCCACATTTATACCTGGTATTCAACCAGGTGTGCAAACTGAAGATTATCTTATAAGCGTGGTGATGAGATTATCAACATTTAGTGCTTTTTATTTGGTTCTTTTAGTTTCGTTCCAATACTTAATGGTTATTATTCTTAGTATTCCGTCAGCTATGTCATTTGGTGGAACTAGTATGATGATTTTAGCATCAGTTGCAATTGAAACACTTGATCAATTTAAAGCAAGAATTAAATCAAGTCAATTAGCAAAGCAAAAACGTATTTCTCGTCTTGTTTCAGAAAATATTGCTGATAATAAAAATGATACTTATGATGATAGTCATCTATATGGAGTAAGTCCACTTGAAAGTCCAAATTCAGAAATTAACAAAAACGAGGATGGTTTGCTATGATAAAACAAGGTGATATTCAATTAACTAATTTAGTTTTTATGGGGCCACCAGGTGTTGGAAAAGGAACTATTGCCGCTATAATTGCTCAAAAATATGGGATGGTTCATTTATCGACTGGTAATATTTTTAGAGCTGAAATAGCATCAAAAAGCAAATTAGGAATTGAGGTTTCTAAATTAGTTGAATCGGGTCAATATGTGCCCGATGAAATCACAAATCAAATAGTTAAAAAAGCACTTGAAAATTACGCATTACAAGATAAAACAGTTATTCTTGATGGTTATCCTAGAACAATAAGCCAAAGTCATTTTTTAGATACCATCAAGGAATTTGACTATAAAGTTATTGAATTAGAAGCAACTGATGACTTGATTTTAAAAAGATTAAGCGGTCGTCGTTTTTGTCCTAATTGTAAAGCAAGCTTTCATGTTGAATTTATGCCTTCATCAAAAGGAAATATTTGCGATAAGTGTGATCATGAATTAGTAACACGCAAAGATGATTCACCTGAATCAGTCAAAAAACGTCTTGAAGTTTATGCTAATCAAACTGAGCCCTTACTTAAATATTATAAAAATAACCTTCATGCTTTTGATGCTAGTGGCAATCCAGACGAATCAGCTAAATTAATTGTTAAAACAATTAGTGATATTATAAAAAAACAAAAATAATTTTTTTGTTTTGGTATTTTAATTTAAAATGCTTTAATTAGGAAGGAATTAATCTATGATTTTGATTAAGAGCCCTCGTGAAATAGAACTAATTAAAAAAAGTTGCGAGATCCTGGCAGAGGTTAAACAAATTTTATTTGATCTTGTAAGACCAGGAATTTCATTAAAAGAGTTAGATCGTCATGCTTTTAATGAAATAGTTAAAAGAGGAGCAGAGCCAGCCTTTAAAGGCCTTTACGGCTTTCCAGCTACTGCTTGTATCTCTGTTAATGACGAGTTAATCCACGGCATCCCATCTAATTATGTAATCAAAGATGGCGACATAATTAAAATTGATTTAGGGTGCACTTATAAAGGATATAATAGCGATAGTGCTTTTACAAAAGGCGTAGGCACTATTAGCAAAAGTGACCAAAAAATAATTGATATAGCCAAACAAGCTTTTGAAGCGGGACTAGCAGCTATCCAGCCAGGTGCTAGGGTAGGCGATATTAGTTATGCTATTGGTGAGGTTATTAAAAAAAATAATTTATACACACCAGAAGAGTACTGTGGACATGGCATAGGCAAATCAGTGCATGAAGACCCATACGTTTATAACACTGGAGTCCCAGGCACTGGTCCATTATTACGTGATGGAATGGTGATTTGTATTGAACCTATGATTTTACAAAAATCAAATCGCATTCGTGTTAAAAAAGATAAATGAACTGTTGTTAGTGCAGAGCATTTAAATGCTGCTCATTATGAACATACAGTTTTAATTGAAAATGGTTATGGTGTTGTATTAACGAAAGGAATCTAATCAAGAATGGCAAAAGACGCTATTAAAATTAGAGCAAAAGTAAAAGAAATTTATTCAACAGATGAATATTTAGTAGAACTTGAAAGTGGTCAAGAAATTAAAGCAAATATTTCCGGTAAAATGCGTGTTAATCATATTAGGATTTTGCCTGGAGATGATGTTGATGTCGAATTAAGTCCTTACAACTTGCAACGTGGTAGGATTACATATCGGCACAACAAATAAGGAGACTAATTTATGAAAGTTAGAGCTAGTGTAAAAAGAATTTGTAAAGATTGTCGTGTTATTAAACGTAAAGGCGTGATTAGAATTATTTGCTCAATTCCTAAGCACAAACAAAGACAAGGATAGGATATTTTAAATGGCTAGAATTTTAAATATAGAAATTCCTAATAATAAACGTGTAGTTATTTCATTAACTTACATTTATGGAATTGGAAAAACAAGTGCACAAGAAATTTGTGCAAAAGCAAAAATTGACGAAAACATTAGAGTTAAAGATTTAACAGAAGCTCAATTAAGTGCTATTCGTGAAATTGCAAAAGGTTATGTAACAGAAGGTGACTTACGTAGAGAAAGTTCATTAAATATTAAGCGTTTAATGGAAATCAAATGCTACCGTGGAATTAGACACCGTAAAGGTTTGCCAGTGAGAGGCCAAAGCACAAAAAGTAATGCTAGAACCCGTAAAGGTCCTCGTAAGACTGTTGCTGGTAAAAAATCTAAATAATTTATTTTAGGAGATTATTATGGCTACAGTAACAAAAGCTAAAAAAACTAAAAAGAAAAACATTACAAAAGGTGTGGCACACATTCACTCAACAAACCAAAACACAATCGTAACATTTGCAGACGAACAAGGCAATGTAATTGCATGAAGTAGTTCAGGAGCAATTGGCTACAAAGGAACAAAAAAGAAAACTCCTTATGCAGCCGGCTTAGCAGCCCAAGCAGCTTCTGAAGCAGCTAAAGAACAAGGTATTAAAAGCGTAAGAGTTGAACTTAAAGGACTAGGAGCAGGTAAAGATGCCGCTAGAAAACAAATTGAAGTTTCAGGCATTATTGTTACTAAAATTAAAGATGTAACACCAGTTCCACACAATGGTACAAGACCTCCAAAACGTATTCTTAAACGTGAAAAAATGAGATAAAAGGAGAGTATAACTTATGGAAAGAATGTCTAAATTAGATTACTTACAAGTAAGTAACTCTACAAACAAATCAAATCCCAATGAAGTAACATTTTCACTTAAGCCACTTGAAAGAGGCTTTGGCAATACTGTTGCCGTTGCTCTCAGAAGAGTGCTTTTATCAAACATAACTTCGCTTGCATTATTTGCTATTCGCATCGAAGGAGTAAGTCACGAATTTCAAACTATTACTGGAATCGTAGAAGATGTTACTGCAATTATTATGAATCTTAGAAAAGTGAAGTTTCAATATAATTCAAAATTTATCAAAGATGGTGAAATTATCAAGGCAACATTAAAAGCTGATCAAGTTGGAGCTGTGACTTCAAAAAGTATTGAATTAGCAAATCCTTCAGTTGAAATCATCAACAAGAGTCAACATATTGCTAATATTCAAAAAGGTACTTTAAATATTGAGTTATATTTACGTCCTGGTCGTGGTTTTATTTCTAATGAAGAAAACAAAAAGTTTATTCAAAATGATTCTCTCTTTGGTTCAAAAATTGAATCAAACATCAAAAAAGGCTTATTTATAGCAGTAGATAGCGATTTCAGTCCTATTGAAAAATGTTCATATATTGTGCAAGAATTAAATACTTCAAGTAACAAAATTGAAGAAGAATTGCTTTTTACAGTCGTAACAGATGGAACGGTAGAAGCTAAAAGCGCTATTAGTCAAGCATGCAAGATTTTAGTTGCACACTTTATGACTGTTGGTGATGTTGATTCAATGTCGCTTGATGTATTTGAAGAAGAAAAAGAAGCAAAAACTGAAGTTATTGAAAATGATGTTGACATTACTCAATTAGGTTTATCAGTTCGTTCTCTTAATGCGCTGAAAAGAATTGGTAAAACTAAAGCCTCAGAAATTGCTGCTATGACATGAGAACAATTAGAACAAACTAAAAACCTTGGTAAAAAATCACTTGATGAAATTCAAGAATGCTTAAAATTAAATGGCTTCACATTTAGCAAAGGAGACGAATAATGGCTAATCCAACACAAATTTACGCCCGTGATACAAAATGACGTAAAGGCGTTATGAGAACTTTAATTAGTGAATTATTTGCTAATGGTCGTCTTACAACTACTCTTATGCGTGCAAAGGAATTGCGCAGACATGCTGAAAAATTAATTACCAAAGCAAAAAACCCTACTTTAGCAAACATTCGTCATATTGCTAGTGTTATTCGTCCAAATGCTAAGTGCAATATTTTAGAAAAATTAACAAAGACAATTGCTCCATCATATAAAGAACGTAATGGTGGTTATACAAGAATTTATAAACTAGTTAACCGTAAGGGCGATAATGCCCCTATGGCAATTATTGAATTAGTTAAATAATTCATCTTTTCTTGACTATTAATTTTATTAATCAATCTGTTTTATAGTATTTTAATAAAAATCTTTCGTATAGCAAAATGATATGTCATTTTGCTTTTTATTTTGCTTTTTAAGCGGAATAATTAGCCTGCTTTATAAAATATTTTTTGTGAATTTTCAATCAAATTGAGCCACTTATTCAAATTATAAACCAACCTAAAAAACCGAAAATTTACCTATCAATTTTAGGTTTTTAGGT
>NZ_JNJV01000036.1 GCF_000702785.1 Mycoplasmopsis primatum ATCC 25948
GTAGTTATAAAATTTATTTTAAGCACTATTAATAAAAAATTAAAAGATTATGGTGTTGTTGATGAAACAGTAACAAATTCTAAATTCATAAAAGCAATCGAATCAGCAATAGCCATTTGAAAATATTCAAACGACACCTTAGTTGAAAAAATATATATTAATGATCAAGAAAACAAAACAAACTTAACTAATTTTGAAACATATAGAAGAATAATAAATATGGTATGTAAATAAAAATAACATTTTTTCCTTATTAGACTATAAATAAGGACTAAATGTTATTTTTTGCTTCTGCAACTCGGAAACTCAGGAGGCAAGCCTGTTTTTTTATTATTTGGCTGTTTTATAGGTAAATAATGTAATTATTTAAACTTATTTTTGATTTTTACGTATTCTTTAACTAAATCTGTATTAGAAAAACCAGGGACAGAAGTATTAACATTTGATAGTTTCTTAAAATCAATTTTTTCAAATATTTTAGGTGAAATTATAGACTCGTATTTAACAAAAAGATATTGAACATTTTTTATTAATTCTTTTGGATCAGTAATTTTATGATTGTAATCATAATAACCCTGGCGTGCAACAGCAAAATCTCACATATATTTATCTTTATTAAAGTATTTCAATGTCTCAGCGGTATTATTATGAATAAATAACTTAAAGTCTTCGTGTTTGTTTGGCAAGGGTTGATAGAGTCTTAAGTCTGCTTCATCTGATAAAGCACTATATTTTTTGTTAACTCAAACTTGAATTAAGCAATTCACATTGTATGGGGAATTAGATAAAATAAATGAATTTTTTGGAAGATTTTCAGTTGAACTGATGAGCTTTAAATTAGCATTAATCTTTTTTTGTATGTTATATCTTCTAAATTGAATAGGTAATATAAATACAATAATAGGTCCTCATTCAAAACCCTTATTAATAAAATCAGCAGCAAGAGAACCTCTATAGCCAAAAGGTGGATTGCCAATTATTATGTTGTTGTTAGAATATTGAGGGGTTAGATTTAGAAAATCTGCCTTAATAATATTTTTACCTTCAGGATGAATGTCAAAAGCAACAATGTTAGGATTATCAAAATTCTTTTTTAAACCATCTATAAAAGCACCAGCCCCAGCTGATGGTTCAATAAAATTAAAATTATTAATATTTAAATTATGTTCATTCAGCAATTCTTTTATATGATTTATTACTTTATCAACAATAACAGGTGCTGTGTAAAATTTATCAAGTTCCTTATTATAATTGTTGCTATCTTTAATTTTCTTTAATGTTTTTTGCATATATTGCTCCTGATGAAACTTGTTTTATATTATGGTTTTATTTTTGAAACCCAAACATTTCATGAAGATGAACCTAAACCTAATCTTGCTGCATATTTTAAGCCATTAAATTTATAATTATTCTTTCAGTTTAACAAAAATTTGACCGAAATGCTTTCATTACTTATTATTATTTGCAATCTTGATGATTTTGGAGCTAAACTAATGTTTTGGATTTTTCATATCCCTGTGCTATTAGGCAATTCCACCATTTTGATGCTTTTATTAATATCATCATTATAGGAAATTTTTACTTTAAAAATTTTTTCTCCAACATTTTCCTTAATATTTCCAGTGGTTTTCAACAATTGATCTATTCTTTCGTCATTGACCTTTATATCAGATATACTGGCTAATTTATCACTTAAAAGTTTCTTTAAATTTTGATCTATTTTTTCATCATCATTAGGCAATAAATTATTTTGCAAAACAAATGAACGCTGACTTTTAGATATGTCAGAAAATAGTGAATCAAAACTTTGGGCAGAATTAGACAGTGTGAATAAATAGCTCATTGTTTTATTGCCAATATTCCTAATAGTTTCATTGCCAAATTTTAGTTCAATCCTTGCTATTGTATCTAGTTTATTATCAACCACTACTAAGTCAGCACCTTTTTTATTGTCTGTGCTATCTTCATTTAATGTAATTTCCTCATCACATAACAATTTTGAAATATTTTTTTAAGAATTTGGTTAAGCTTTTCAAAGTAAGAAGAAATTTTAACCTCGTTTAAATATCTAAATGAATTGGGCTTGTTATTGTCATTTATTGATAAAAACTTATTAATAGTTTCCTTTTTCTTATCAATGTTTGAAATACGGTATGAGTCAGAAGAAACATAATTTAGTATCTTAATTGCACAATCAATGTTAGACATCTTTTACCTTCTTTTTTATTTATATAGTTGTTTTACAGCCAAATAAAGAAATTTAACTAAATGCTAATGTGTATCCAACTGGACAATGGTCCGAAATTCCATTATATATATAGCGAAATAACTTTTTATATTTTTCCTGATTATTATTATATTTAGTTTCAATATATTCTTTTCATGCTTCAAGCGAATCAATATTAGAATATAAAAACGAATTATCATTTACAAATTCATATAATTTATAGATATAAGGATTTTTGTAAGCAATATCACCACTGTGTATTATTTTGTCATACGAATTAGCGTATTGACCAATTTCATGTCTTAATGATGAATTATTTTCTGCCTTAGGTTCAAAAATATTAATGTATTTTTTGTTAGAGTTATATACTCATTTAAAAGCTTCATTATGATTATTCTCATTTATATTTGTATCACCTGCAAATATTAAATCTTTATTATCGCCATCTTTTTCATCAAATCATTCAAAAACTTTTTCAAGTGATGCTGCTTCATTCATTTCACTGGAACCATTTTTATTTGCATATTTAATTTCATTTACGTCATCACGTTTAACGCCTGGCCCATCAAAGTGAGCTATCATATAAGTAAAATCATTGTTAGTAATATTGTTATTTTTAAATTTAAATTTAACTCCATATGGTGGTCTGTTATAGTTACTGATATGACCGCCGTATGGGGTAACATACGTTGAATTATCATAAAATTTTCCGACTTTTCCGTCTTCAAAAGCCACAGGTTCAATCATATTTTCTTTATATAACATTCCTATATATGAGTCTGCTTGGCCTTGATAACCTTTGGCAGGTTGATACTTATCAGAAATAATATATTTTCATTTATTAAAAGACGAAACAGATTGCTCCTGTTCATTTAATAATTTAATAACATCATCAATATGGCTATAGTTTGAATTTTGATCACTATCTATTTCAGCAAGACCAATTAAATCAAATTGCTGTTTATAAATAATTGAGGCTATGGCCTGAGTTTTATAGTAGGCTTTTGATCCATAATTAGCGACGTTTCAAAAACCTAATTTTAACTCTTTGCCTGCATGGCCTGGTTCTGGTTTTGGATTAGGTTTGGGTGATGGGTTCGGTGGTAAAGGAACTGGATTAGGTTTGGGAGCAGGGTTAGGAGAAGGAGCAATTTTTTTTGCAAGTGGCTTCAATAACTTTTTAATTAGTTCATCAATTTTGTTTTTATCTTGATTACTAAAATATTTTTCATGATTCTTTAATTCTTCTTGTGCTTGTTTAATTAGTTTTTCTTTATTTTCAATATCATTTTTATCATAATTATTAATATCTTGTTTTGCGGAATTAACTATTTTTTGAGCTTCATTAATTGCTTTTTTTAATTCATCTGAACTAAAAGTATTATCGGTGTTGTTAGTATTAGTACATGACGTAGATATCAAAATTGATGAAAAAACGGAAGCTGTTAAAAATATTGTTTTTTTAATCTTATGTTTTATCATATCTTATAAATTATCACACATTAATTCTATTTTTATATAAAATAGAAATTAACGAACTTTGTTTTCATATAAAACATTTAATTTAAAAAGGAGCAAATATGTCAAAATATTATTTAACAAAAAGAGATGAAAAAATACTTTTAATTGCACAATACGAAGGAATTAATAAATGCAACCAATATGATAATCTAAGTAAAAAACAAGGCGAAATTACTGAATTTTTTGCTGATAAAAAAGCTTATATATATCTAGATAAATCATTTGAATCATATGATGACTTAGTGGAATTAATTGATACCAAAATTACTAATACTAAAAGAGATTATCAAATTGATTTAGAATCTTTTGTATCAAAAAATTTACCGATTGAAACTGTTTTAAAGGCTTTTTATTCAAGAATTATTTTCTATGAAGGCAAATTATTTAACCTTAAAAAAGACGAAGATAAAAAGAACCAATATACTTTTTTACTAAAAGATAATTCATTTGCTGCATTAGCTAATAAATTTGAAATCATTGCTAATAATAGAAATAAATGTAGATATTTACAAGTTATGCCCGAAAATGAATGTAATTCAGAAAAATTAGCAGAATTTATTGTTGATGATTTTAAAAATGTAAAAAATGTTAATGTCACAGTTTTAAACAAAAAACAAATTTCTGATTTAGGAATGAATTTATTGCTATCAGTAAACAAAGGCTCAACTTTTGAGGCAAGAGTGGTTGTGCTTGAATATATTGGAAATCCAGAGCCAAAGGAAAAAGTTGTGTTAGTTGGTAAAGGGATAACATTTGACACTGGTGGTGTTAATACAAAAGGTTATCATATGGAAGGAATGAAATTTGATATGTCCGGTTCAGTAATTGTTGCTTATGCACTAAAATCAATTGCTGAGTTAAATATTAAAAAGAACGTAGCAGCAATTATGTGTATAACTGACAATAGAACTGCTGGCAATGCTTCCTTACCAGAAAATGTATATAAATCTATGTCCGGTATTTCAGTTGAAGTTACTGATACAGATGCTGAAGGTAGATTAGTATTAGCAGATGGCTTATTTTATGGAGCCAAGAAATTAAACGCAACTTGTTTAGTTGATGTTGCAACACTAACAGGTGCAGTTGTAAGAGCCTTAGGAACAACATATTCTGGTATATGATCTACTGATAATAAGAATTGAGAAATATTTAATAAAGCATCGGAAATAACCAAGGAAAAAGTTTGAAGAATGCCTTTACACCAAGATTTTCATAAGCCAAACAAAGCAAGCATAACAGCTGATTTAAACAATTATAATAATGATGAATTATCAGATAGCAATACAGCTGCTATGTTTTTAAAAGAATTTACTAATGGTGTTCCATACATACATTGCGATGTTGCTGGCACAGCTGATATAAAAGGAAAACCACAAGGCGTATTAGTTGATACATTAGTTGAGTTTGTGATTCAAAAATAAACAAATAACCCTATAAAACAATTAAAATAATAAAAAATAGGAAGTTGTAAAACTCTCTATTTTTTTGTTAAAAATTATTTCGCATTTTCAATTTTTGCTATAAAATAATATTGCATATTTTAATTGCAAATGTAGTTCAGTGGTAGAACACAAGCTTGCCATGCTTGATACGGGGGTTCGATTCCCCTCATTTGCTCCATGTAAATGTAGTTTAAGTAGAACACCAATTATGGAAGCAAAGGTGCAATTCCTTTCATTTACTAATAAGAACCTTACAAAACAAAAAAATAAATGGCTCATTGGAACCATTTGTTTTTTATTTTTGCATTTATTATTTATCTTGAATTGATGAAATTCCAGGAAGTTCTAAACCTTGAAGAAATTCAAGCGAAGCACCGCCACCAGTTGAAACATGAGAGAATTTATTTTCCATACCAAGTTTTTGAACTGCGGCAACACTATCACCACCACCAACAATTGAATAGCATGAATTTAATTCAGATATAGCTTTTGCAATTTCTAATGTACCATTACTATAGTTTTTAAATTCTGCAACTCCCATAGGGCCATTTCAAATCACTGTTTTTGCATTGAAAAGAGTGTCTTTAAATAGTTTAATTGTTTTAGGACCAATATCAAGTCCCATTAAATCATCAGGAATATTTAGCTCACAAACAATAGGATCTACATCAGCAAATTCCTTAGCACACGCATTATCAATTGGTATAACAATTTTTGTGCCATATTTTTCAATAAATTGTTTTGCAAATGGCAAGAAATCTTCTTCTAATAGTGAAGTTCCGATTTCATAGCCTAAGGCTTTTTTGAATGTATAAGCCATTCCACCACCAATAATCATTTTATCAACAAGTGGAATTAAATTTTCAAGCACTTTAATTTTATCACTAACTTTTGCGCCACCAATAATAGCAACATAAGGGTGAGTAGGATTCTTAATAGCTTTTGATAATGAATTAATTTCATTTAACATTAAATATCCCATAGCTGATTCTTTAATGAATGAAGCTATACCCACATTAGAAGCATGTGCTCTATGAGCTGTACCGAAAGCATCATTAATGAATACATCACCTAATGATGCTCAATACTTAGCTAATTCTGGATTATTTTTGCTTTCTGCTTTTTCATTAAGATCTTCAAAACGTGTATTTTGCATTAAAATCACATCACCATTTTTCATATTATCAATAGCATTTTCTAATTCCTTGCCTCTGGTTGAATCTACAAATAAAACAGGTTTATTTAGCAATTTTGCCAATTCAATTGATACTGGAAAAAGGTCGTTTTTTTCTGTGTCGCTTTGTTCTTTAATTCTGCCAAGATGAGAAAGCAGAATTAATTTACCACCTTCATTAATTACCTTTTTAATAGTAGGCAAAGCAGCCACAATTCTCTTATTAGATGTAATCACACCATTTTTTAATGGAACATTAAAGTCAACTCTCATTAACACTTTTTTATTTTTTAAATTAATATCATCAATTGTTTTTTTCATTCTTTCCTCCAATAGTAAATATTATATTAAATATAGTTATTTTTATCAATAATGAACTGTTAGAATTTATTGCAAAAATGTGAAAATAAACCACAAAATCAGGTCAAAAATAAAATATGTTTTTTAATTTATTATGTATATAATAAAGAAAATTATTATATGGAAGGAGCATTATATGAAAAAGAAATATATTAATTTATTAGCACTTTCAACTTCTGCGACGGTATTATTGCCAGTCATATCAGCAAGTTGTACTAAAAACAAACCCGAAGTAGACGAGTTAGAAACATTATTGTCTAAGGTAAAAATAGATATTAAGGATAAAGCTAATATTGAACTTGCATCAGTTACTTTGAAAAACATTGAAAATTATGCTATTTTGCAAAACAACGCCGGCATTTCTATTGAGTATGAAAATGTTAGCGTAAAAGACAATTCTCTTGTAGTTGAGTTTAAAATAGTTAAAGATGGAAAACAATCAAATACTAGAACAGTAACAATTACTGGTTTTAAGGA
>NZ_JNJV01000037.1 GCF_000702785.1 Mycoplasmopsis primatum ATCC 25948
AAATGGCATAAAAAATATTTCATTTAAGCTTAAATATGATCATAAAGAGTCATCAAAAGTTGCTAATTTGTCTATAAATAAGTTCTATTCTACAAAACAGTTTGATGCCTTGTGTGATAGTTTAACTATTGAGGATTTAAAAATTAATGTTGATTCGGATTTATCACCAAGTGAATATAATGTAGGCAACATTCAATTAAAAAAAGACTCTCCATTATTATCAATCAATGCTAACCTTATAATTAGCCAAACTGAAATAGTTTTGACAGATGATCAAAATGGCGATTTGGATATAAAGGTTATCTTAGCTGATAAAATAAATAAATGCTCATATAGTAAAAATCTAAAAATTACTGGTTTTTATAGTATTCTCAAACACAATAAACAAGTTGAAGACTTTGCTAATTCACTATCAATAGATTCATTTGTGCTTAAAAATATAAGACATTATAGGGCATCAAATTACAGTGTCGAAGAGATAGAATTTAAAGAAGAATATAATCAAAAGTTTATTGAATTAATCAAAAAAGTTGACTTCAAATATACATTAGAACCTAAGGTTAGTGATGGTCAAGAAGAAGTATTTATTAGGTTATTTTTTACTGCTAAAAATAAAAAATTTTCAGTAGAGAAAATTATAGGACCATATGGAGGTTTTTATAAAACAGGAGATGCTTATTCTTTAGATAGTAGTGATTTAGCAATTATATTAAGGAGAATATTTGCCTATTCTCATTATGTTTTACATGAGGATAAAATAGATCCTATTTTAAAAGATATTAGTCTTAATAAATATTTTTTATTTAATCACGGAAAAATTACAAAATCAGAAATAGAGCAAAGACTTAATCTAGCATTGCATGATCAAGAGTTTATGCAAGCATTAATAATGAATAATCAAGCTGGCATTCATCAGGCAAAACGTGCAACGAAATTAGTTAGTTGAATATCTAGATTGCCAAAATTACGTGTCAAAATTATTTCATGGTCTGATTCTTCTGATTACGAACAATTTGTTAAATTTATTTTTCAATTAGCTAATTCAACCGTGGGTAACCCTGATTTTGATTATGATAATTCATCAACCAAATATCAATTTAACACACGAAAGAGTGGCTTAACCAGAGTTAGTGTTGTCAGAACAAAAGAATAAAGTAGACCAAAAATAGATTTATTGCATGTCAAAATAATTATTAATAGTTATATTATTTTGATCATTTTTATAATTGATAAATTTGCCACTTTTTCAATAAAAAAATAAAAAAATGAAACACACGGCAAAGTTGTTATATAATTGAAAAACCTTTTATTATTTTATAAGGTTAATTTTAGGACATTTATTATATTTAAAGAAAGGAAACAAATGCCTACAACAAATCAATTAGTTACAAATGGTAGGGTTGATAAGATTCGCAAACAAAATGCTCCTGCATTGAATTTAAATTACAACCTTTTAACTAAAACAGCTCGTAAGCTACCATCACCATTTAAACGTGGTGTATGTACAAGGGTTGCTACCATGACTCCTAAGAAACCTAACTCAGCATCTCGTAAATATGCGCGTGTTAAGTTATCTAATGGAATGGAAATTACTGCCTACATTGGTGGCGAAGGACACAACCTTCAAGAACACTCTGTTGTTTTAATTCGTGGTGGAAGGGTTAAAGACCTTCCTGGTGTAAGATATCATATAGTTCGTGGAACACAAGATTTAGCTGGTGTTGCTAACCGTAAACAAGGTCGTAGTCTATACGGTGCCAAGAAAGAAAAGAAATAATTTTTAGGAATTAAGAAAGGAAAAAGGAATTATGTCAAGAAAACACAGCGCTCCTATTAGAGAAGTACTTGCAGATCCAGTTTTTAATTCTGTATTAGTTACTAAATTAATTAACACCATTATGTTAGATGGTAAAAAATCATTGGCACAAGATATCTTATATTCAGCTTTTAAAATTATTAAGGAAAAGACTCAAAAAGATCCTATTGAAGTTTTTCAGGCTGCAATTGAAAACGTTACACCACAATTAGAAGTTAGAACAAGAAGAATTGGTGGTACTAACTACCAAGTACCTACAGAAGTTTCAGCAAGAAGAAAACAAACATTGTCACTTAGATGAATAGTTCAATATGCTCGTTTAAGAAATGAAAAAACAATGGAAGTTAAACTTGCTAATGAAATTATTGATGCATCAAATAAAACTGGTGGAGCTATTAAAAAACGTGAAGATACTCATAAAATGGCTGAAGCTAACCGTGCTTTTGCTCATTTTAGATGATAATTATTCACTAATGATTAAAGGTTAATTATGGCTACAACAAGAAAACATAAATTAGAAGATTACCGTAATATTGGTATTATGGCCCACATTGATGCAGGGAAAACAACAACAACTGAAAGAATTTTATTGCACACAGGTAAAATTCATAAATTAGGTGAAACACATGATGGTGCTTCACAAATGGACTGAATGGTTCAGGAACAAGAACGTGGTATTACTATTACCTCAGCCGCCACAACTGCTTTTTGAAAAGGCAAGAAAATTAATATTATTGACACTCCAGGTCACGTTGACTTTACAGTAGAAGTGGAACGTTCACTTCGTGTGCTTGATGGTGCTGTTACAGTACTTGATGCACAATCTGGTGTTGAACCTCAAACTGAAACAGTTTGAAGACAAGCTACAACATATAGAGTTCCAAGACTTATTTACATTAATAAAATGGATAAAGCAGGAGCCGATTTCTTTGCTTCTGTTAAATCTGTAAAAGACAGATTAAATGCTAATGCTGTTGCTATCCAAATCCCTATTGGTGCTGAAAGTAATTTCACTGGGTTAGTCGACTTAGTTGAAATGAAAGCCTATGAATATGATGGTAAACCTGAGGAAAATCCAAAAGAAATAGAAATTCCTTTTGATTTACAAGAATTAGCAAAAGAAAAAAGACAAGAATTAATTGAAGCAGTTGCTACTTACGATGAAGAATTTATGCTTAAAGTGCTTGATGGTGTTGAACCTTCGATCGATGAACTTAAGAAAATGATTCGTATAGCTACTTTAACAGCAGAATTCTTTCCTGCTGTTTGTGGAACAAGTTTTAAAAATAAAGGTGTTAAAAAAATGATCGACGCTGTTGTTGATTATTTACCTTCACCACTTGATATTCCACCTACAAAAGCGCATAAAGGTGAAGAAATTATAGAAGTTCCAGCTTCTGATGATTACCCATTTACCGGACTTGCATTTAAAGTTATGACTGACCCATTTGTTGGTTCATTAACATTTATAAGAGTATATGCTGGTGTACTTACCAAAGGTAGTTATGTAACTAACTCAACCAAAGGCACAAAAGAAAGAATTGGCCGTTTAATTCAAATGCATGCTAATTCACGTAATGAAATTGATGAAGCTGATACAGGTGATATTGTGGCTGCTGTTGGACTTAAAAGTACAACTACTGGTGATACATTAATTGCTGACAAAGCTCCTGAAATTGTGCTTGAAAAAATGGTATTCCCAGAACCTGTTATTTCACAGGCACTTGAACCAGAAAGCAAGGATGCTATGGAAAAACTTGCTCTTGGTTTGCAAAAATTAGCTGCTGAAGACCCTACATTTAGAACCTATACTGATGAAGAAACTGGACAAACCATAATTGCTGGTATGGGTGAATTACACCTTGATATTATTGTTGACCGTCTTAAAAGAGAACATGGTGTTAAAGCTAAAGTTGGAGCTCCACAAGTTTCATACCGTGAAACAATTACTAAGACAGCAGATGTTGAAGGTAAACATATTAAACAATCTGGTGGTAAAGGTCAATATGGCCACGTTTGAATTAAGTTTGAGCCAAATCCAGACAAAGGTTTTGAATTTGTTGACAAAATTGTTGGTGGTAAAATTCCTAAGGAATATATTAAACCAATCCAAAAAGGTCTTGAAGACAAAATGGCTGGTGGTATATTGGCTGGTTATCCAATGATTGATATTAAAGCTACATTATTTGATGGTTCATACCATGATGTCGACTCTTCTGAATTAGCCTATAAAATAGCAGCATCTAAAGCATTAACCAAAGCTAAAGATTTAGTAGGTACTGTATTATTAGAACCTATTATGGACGTTTCTGTTATTATTCCTGATGATTATTATGGAGATGTTATGGGTGATATTACACGTCGTCGTGGTCAAATCCAAGAAAGTGAATTAAGAAACGATGGTGCTCATATTTTACGTTGTTTAACACCTCTTAGCGAAATGTTTGGTTATGCTACTGACTTACGTAGTATGACTGCTGGTAGAGGTAATTACCAAATGCAATTCCATCACTATGAAAAATGTCCTAAAAATATTTCTGATGAAATTATTAAAAGACGTAATATTCAAGTTAAAAATGATGATTAATTAAACTAATTCTATAATTTTGAACTCGCAACAAACTTGCGAGTTTTTGTATTTTGCACAAATTTTAAATTTTCCTATAATGTGAAAATTTTTGCCTTTTTATCTCAACATAAACATAACTAGATATTATTTATTGCAAGTACTTAAATTTATTAGCTAATAAGTTTATGTGCTTTTTAAGTTATTATGAGAGGTTATAAAGGTTATATGAAACGTAAATTATGATTAAGTCTTGGTAGTGTTTCGGTTTTAGCGCCGCTCACACTTATTGCTGCTAGTTGTAATAAAAATAATAAAGACAATAACAATGATGAAGTAAAAGATACACTAAAAGAAGCTAAAATAGCTTATGAAAATGCTTACAAATCTTTTAATGAGGCATTAGAAAAAGATGTTAAAGAATTAAAGGCTAAAAAGAAAGCTATTAATTCCGAAGAGGATAAAGCTAAAATTGAAAAATTAGAAGAAGAAAGAAACTCTTGAGTTAAAACCCGAACTCCTATATTAAAGGATTTAAGAAAAGAAGCTAATGAAAAATATTTAGCTCTAAAAAAGGCACAAAAAGGAGCTAGTCAACAATTAATTAAAGTTTTTCATACTAATGATGAACACGGTAGATTATTATTTGATGATGGAAAATATAATAATTACTCAGGAATGCAAAGCATAGCTGAAATTATCGGTGCTGATTTTGATAGGGACTTGTTGTTATCTGCTGGTGACTTAATTCAAGGTCTTCCATTATCTGATTCAGATAAAGGTATGACAATTTCAAAAGTTACAAAAGCTATGGGTTATCATGCCGTAGCTGTTGGAAACCATGAATTTGACTATGGTTTAGAACATTTATTTAATATTCAAAAAGCAACAGAAGGGATGCCATTTTTATCAGCAAATGTTGTTTGAAATAAAAAAGCTGCTGATGAAAAGGTGAAAACTCTTGCTGGTAAAGACGCAATTGAAGGCGAAAGAGTTTTTGAACCTTATATTATTAAAGAACTAGATTCAGGCATCAAAGTTGGTATTATGGGAATTACAACTCCTGATACTCAATGAACTTCAAATCCAAAGAACTCAGTAAATGTTAAATTTTTAGATCCTGTCGAATCAGGTAATAAAGCTGCTCTTGAATTAAAAGAAAAAGGTGTTAATTTTGTGATCGCTCTAACACACTTAGGTGTTGACAGACCTGATACAAATTGAGACTCAAGAACTTTTGCTAACAAAATTAAAAATGTTGATTTAGTTTTAGATGGACACTCGCATACACTTGTGCCTGTTGAAAAATCTAAGAATAGTGAAAGCGTATATTTGACACAAACTGAATGCTACACAAAATATTTAAGTGAATTAGATATTACTTTGGATACAAAAAGCGGTGAAGTTTTGAATATTAACCAAAAATTAAGACCAATTGAAGAAATTGAATTACTTGGCGGTAGAGAAATCAAAAACCAAGAAATTAAAAAATATATTGATGATTTAAAAGTTGAATTTGACAAAATTTATAGTGTAACAGTTCTTAAAAATTCACCAATTGAATTTAGACACACTGATGAATTTAAAGTGAAAAATTCAAATGGAAAAGAAACAGTTGCTTGATTAGGAAGAACTAATCAAACTAACTTAGGAATGTTTTCATCTGATGCCATTGCGTGAGATTTCATTGAAAATAATCCTAAGGTAGAAGGTAAAACTGTTGAATATACTCTTGACAATGTTATAGGTTTATTCAATGGTGGTGGTTTGCGTGCAAACCTAGAAAAAGGCAAAAAGATTACAAAAGGTGACATTTTAGGCATAGCACCATTTGGTAATAGAATTGCAGCTGTCGCTGTTAAAGGAAGCACTTTACTTGAAGTAATGAAGCATGGAGCATTAAAAACTTTTGCAGGTGCTTTTGCTCAATATTCAAGTAATGTTAAAGCCAATATAAATTTAAAATCAGAAACCGATGGCAAAAGAACATATGAAATTGATGAAGCAAGCATTAAAATTAATGATAAAGCTATCGATGTAAATAAAGATTATTATATTGTAACTAATGACTTTATCTTAGTAGGTGGAGATGGCTATACAATGCTTGACTATGTTAAAAATCCTACAAAAGCTAAATCAATTTATGAAGGTGGAGATTTAATAGAGTCATTAATTAAATATATGCAATTAATTAGCGTTGAACCATTTGTAACTTCAACCAATCCATTTGGTAAAAGAGATCTTAAATCATATAGCCACGATACTTTTACAAAAAATGTAGTTGTAAAACACGAACTATAGCAAAATGAAAAAAACAGGCAAGCCTGTTTTTTTATTATTTGGCTGTTTTATAGGTAAATAATGTAATTATTTAAACTTATTTTCCTGAGTTTCCGAGTTGCTAATTAATTTAGCAACTTTTTTAATGTCCTATATTACTTAAGTAATATAGAAAAAAATATTTTTATCTATACATTATATACCATTTATGATATAATTTAGGTGTTATGAGTAAATCTTTATATATTATGAAAACAAAAAATGGAAGTAGAAATAATCAAAGCTATTATGTTTTTGTTGCTACTTCTGCTGGTTATGGAAAAGGATATAAAAAAATAGTTTCATTAGGTAACCTAGAATCTTTGGAAGCAAAAAATCCACAATGTATTGA
>NZ_JNJV01000038.1 GCF_000702785.1 Mycoplasmopsis primatum ATCC 25948
TTTAGATTAGCATCATCTTGTGCACACTTATTAACATTTGTAAAAAGCTGTGATGGCATAATGAAAAAACCTTTTTCATCAACCACAGCTTTTTTTCAATCATCAGTTATGTCACTATCATTTAATTGAGCATAGTCTTCAAATTGAGGATCTTCACATTTACTTTCATAGTCATTTATATATCTACAAATATTTTCTGAAATAAATCTATAAAACAAGAATCCTAAAACATATTGTTTAAAATCTCAGCCATCAATTGATCCTCTTAATTCGTCAGCTATCTTTCATATAGTATTATGAAGATTAGCTCTTTCAATTTCTTTTTTATTATCTCCCATTCCACACTCCTAAAATTCCTAACATAATTATGTTTTAACATTATATTAAATTAATTGATAACTGGGTCATAAATACCATTTAAACCTTTTGCGGGTAAATTTCTAAAAAACCTATTTTATAGGTGTTTTATAGAACAAGCAACTGTTAGTTTAATACATAAATTCATTAAAAAAACTGAAATAAAATTTCAGTTTTTTATTCATTATTCAATAGTTTTTTCAATAAGGCTTTCATTTTCAACAACTAAAATTCTATCGCCTGGTTTAGCGCCATAAGGTTGCAATACTTCAAGTGCTTTACTTTTATCTTTTTTAATTGAATCAAAGTATTTAATTGAATCTAATGAAACTCACACACTAGAAGTAATTCCAAATTCGCCGATCATATTTGGATCATTTACTATACCAACAATGATTGTATTAGGTCTAAACTTAGCAACTTCTGTAAGTAATTTTCCTGTTCTTGATAAAACAACAGCAAATTTATAATCACCAAAGCGAGCACGGTTAGCTACTTCATATGCTATTCTAGCACGTTTGTTTTCTTTTAAATTCGATCTTCTTCTAACTTCTTCAAGTTGAATATCATAGTAAGTTTTATCATAGAATTCTAATTCAGCACGTTTATTAATATTAGTCATAGTAATAACGGCTTCAAGTGGATATGCACCACTAGCTGTTTCGCCTGAAAGCATAGTAGCATCAGCACCTAATTCGGTAGCATAATAAACGTCAGTGACTTCGGCTCTTGTTGGATTAGGATTATTTTCCATAGAATCGAGCATTTGAGTAGCAATAATAATTGGCTTGCCTGCTTCACGGCATTTTCTAATCATTACTTTTTCAAAATAAGGCACATCATAATAAGGTATTTCAAGACCAAGATCACCTCTTGCTACCATCACACCATCTGATTCATGAATAATTTCATCAATATTTTTGATTCCTAAATGACTTTCAATTTTAGAAATAATTTGAATATGTTTTCCACTATTTTCATCTAAAAGCTTTCTAAGGTCTTTAACATTTTTGGCGGAATTAACAAAAGAAGCGGCTATGTAATTAACACCTTGTGCTATACCAAATTTAATATCATTAATATCTTTTTCAGATAAAAATGGTAAGGTAAAATCAACACCTGGAAGATTAATTCTTTTATTTGATTTTAAATTATGCGAATTAAGAGTTTTAGCATAAACTACATTCTTAGCAATTTTAGTAACAATAGCACTAAGCTTACCATCATCAAAAAGAATAACATTGCCTTCTGCTAGGTCTTTAGACATATCATATGAAACTACTAATTCGTTTTGGTTACCTTCAAAATCAGCAAAATCAGCATTATATGAATAAATCTTAATTTCATGATTTGATGGTATAAATTGCACACCATTAGCCATCTTGCCCACTCTAATTTCAGGACCTTTTGTATCTAACATTAAAGATATTGGTAAATGCATATCTCTTGATATTTTTTTAGCAATATTAAACTTATTTAGATGTTCTTCATGTTTTCCGTGACTAAAATTAGCACGAACACATGTTGCGCCTGCTTCCACGAGCGATCTTAAAGTATTATAGTTATCACTTGATGGGCCAATTGTAACTACCAATTTACTTCTTTTATCTGTTAAATTCATGATTCTCCTTATTAAATGTTAGTTGTTGTATATAACTTTCTATTTAATTTTACTGGTTTCAAATTGATATATTTATAACCTTTTATATTGGGCTTCATTTATTGGGAAATATTTACATAAAAAAAGCATCGTCGGATGCTTATTTCTACATTGTTTTCATACCTGTTACATTAATATAAGAAATATATGATTCTGTATACCCGTTTTCTAATTTAATGCTAATTTTTATAGCAATAACTGCAGAACCTTCTTTATCATTTAATTTAATAAATGGTGTTCTTGAATTTTTTTCAATTTGAGCTTTATTAGCTTCATCTTTATAATAAGCTTCAAATTCTTTCAATTGTTTGATAATGCCACTCTCTTCTTCAACTTGTAAATATGAAAGAGTGTATTTACCAGTTTTAAAATCTTTTTTAACATTTTCGGGCGCATCATCTTTAACAAACAAATTGAGACCTTTGATGTAGCCATTTGATGAATTTAAATAATCAGCTAAACCAGAGCTATATCTAGCATATTCTAAACTTGAAGGCAAAATTTCATTTAGTTTATTTTTTGAATGAACTGCTGGTGCAATAGTTATATATTGAACTATTGATTTCATGTTATTGTATTCAATTTGTAAAGGAGTAGTTATTTCTTTACTGATATAAACTTTTTTAGATGAATTTAAATCTTTGTCATCACTATATTGTGCTTCTGGAATAAAAACATAAGCATAATAATGTATGTTTCATGAAGATGCATCTTTAGAAACTCAAACAGGTTTATCTGTATCTATTAAAAATTTAAAAGCATGCTCTTCAGCTGTTTTTTTAGATGATGATGAATACGAAAGAAAGCTACTAAATGTTGAGTGTACTTTTTTAATGCTTTCTGCTGAATCTTGCTTTTTGGTAGGTATTTTAGAAGAATCATTACCAGTTAAATCAAATATATCATCAAGCGAATTAATCTCACCTTTAAGCAATTTATTTCTCGTTGTTGTTGAAAGTCTAAAACCATGTTGACTTGGAGCATAATTATTTTTTAATAACAAATCTTCGTTTTTTTGTATATCAAACTTTTTAAAATTTTCTAATTTAAAATCAACTCATACTCAATTTTTCGATCTTTCATTATACTCACTAGTAGAGCCTACTGGTGAAGCACTTGATGCAGGTTTTTTTTCAAAATAAATCCTTAAATAAAGTTCTCCTGTAAAGTCATTAGCAAAAGAGTGATAATAAATAAAATAGTTCTTTTTAAAATCTTCAAGAGAATAATTAACATTTCTATTTAACAAAATAAAAGGTATTTTAACATTTCCAGCACTCTTATTTTCTAGTGCACTTCAATAAGAAGTATTGATTTTAGCTGTTGGTTCTTTTTCAGTATCAATAGAACGTCCGAAAAATGATTGATATGCAAATTCACTAGCATATTTTTTGCTAATGTCAAAATTATTATAATTTGGATTTAATTCCAATTTGAATTTTTTAACCTTAGCAATTACAGCATCAATATTGTTAGAATTTGCTTGTTTAACGTAATGATAAGCAATGCTAGAACCTATTAAAGTTCCAGCAGAAGTGCCAAATAATATTGAGCCAATTAAAATTTTCTTTTTTAGATTTTTTGCCATATAACCCTTTATTTTAATACTATCTATAATTTAAACACACATATTCTATCACATTAACCAATATATACATTCTCATTTATGTAGCTGATTAAATCGTCAATACCAATATTTTTAGTACTTGAAACTAAAAAATATTGTGTGTTTTGTGTTAAAACATCATCCTTTAAAAATTCATTATGTTTCTTAATTAAAGCTGATTTTTCTTTTTGATTTAGTTTATCAATTTTGGTATAAATCAGATGAATTTGTCAATTTGTATGCTTTAAAAAATTAATTTTTTCAATGTCAATTTTTCCTATGCCTATTCGCGAGTCAATAAGCAAAAATATTGTTTTAGGACTATGATCGTTAAGTAAAAACAATTCAATTCAATAATTCATTTTTTCAATTTTTTCTTTTGATAATTTAGCAAAACCATATCCTGGCAAATCAACTATATATCTTGAATCTTCTTGGAAATAATTAATAAATTGAGTTCTACCTGGTTGTTTTGAAACATATGAAATTTTCTGATTAACCAATGAATTTAATAATGAACTTTTGCCAACATTTGAACGCCCCCAAAAACATAACTGGTGATTATTTTGGCAATCTAACCAAGTATTTTTTTCAAGAGCTGACTTTACAAATTTCCACATTATTTTCCTAACTTTTTCTTGTGTCTTAATAATGTTGATGAGTAGTTAATCATTGAATAATCAGGCATAATTAAAACTGTTTCAAGCTGATTATTAACACAATGATTACCGGCTGCTAGTTCTATTTCATATTTATAGTCAGTATCATTTCTAGCAGAGCGAACTAAAAAATTAACTCCTAATTCCTCTGCTATATTGCCTATTAATTCATTTTTATTAATTAACACTTCAACATTGTTAAAAGACGATAATTGTTTTTTAACATAATCATATCTTTGCTCAATATTCTCTAAATTATCTTTATCAGGATTAATGGAAACAATTACAAAAAGTTTGTCAAAAATTTTTAATGCTTTTTTGATTATTTCGATGTGACCTTCATGAAGTGGATCAAATGATCCAGCATAAATGGCTTTTTTCATAATACATTATTTATATAAATCAATTGCTTGTTTAGCGATTAAAAGTTCTTCGTTTGTTCTGATAACAAATACTTTAACATCTGAATCTTTTGATGAAATTTCTAAATAATCACCAATTTTGCCATCATTTTTTGTTTTATCAATTTTTATATTAGCAAAGTGCAAATTATTGATAACTTGTTCTCTTAATAATGGTGTGTTTTCTCCAATACCAGCCGTAAATACAATGGCATCAATTTTGTTTTCAAGTTTGTTAGCATACATTGCTACATAATCAACTATTTTTTGACAATACAAATCAAAAGCAAATTTAGCTTGCTTATTGCCTTTATCAATAGCAGCGATGATGTCTCTCATATCATTTGAAATACCTGAAACACCTAACATACCTGATTTTTTATTTAAAATATCAGTAAATTCATCAATTGAGATATTTAAGTTTTTCATAACAAATTGATGAATAGATGGATCGATATCTCCTGAACGAGAACCCATCATGATTCCAGCTAATGGGGTAAGCCCCATAGATGTATCAATTGATTTGCTATTTTTAATAGCACAAATAGAAGCTCCATTACCAATGTGTAAGTTAATTACATTCACTGATTTTTTATTAAGTATTTCTTCGACTTTTAATGTAATAAATTCATGACTGATTCCATGTGCTCCATAACGTCTAATTTTAAATTTTTCACTTAATTCATATGGAATAGGATAAATAGCATTTATATCAGGTATTGATGTATGAAATGCTGTATCAAAATTAGCTGATAATTTAGCATGTGGCATAACTTTTTGAAATGCTCTAATGGCTTGCAATGCACCTGGATTATGCAATGGTGCATACATTTTAACTTCATCAATTAATGCAATTTCTTTATCTGTTAATTTAGTTGCCTTACTAAAATAAGGTCCACCTTGTACAACTCTAAAACCAATAAGTTCAATTTCTTTTGGATCAGTAATAATTTTATTTTCTTCCATTATTTCAAGAATGTGTTTAACAGCAACACTGTGATCCGGCATTTTAACTTGCTTTTCAAATTTTTGACCATCAAATTTAATTGTAATATTTCCGCCACCTGGTTCGGTAATTCTTTCGGCTAAACCATTAGCTATTACATTAAGTTTTTCCTTATCAAATAATTGTAATTTGATAGAACTGCTTCCGGCATTTATAACTAAAACTTTTTTATTCATTACTACTCCTTTGTATTTGCTTGAATTGATGTAATTAAAACTGTATTAACAACATCATCTACCATACTTCCTCTAGAAAGGTCATTTACTGGTTTATTAACACCTGTAATAATTGGTCCAATTGCTCCAAATTCACCTAATCTTTGAGCTATCTTATAACCTATGTTGCCGGCTTCAAGATTTGGGAAAATAAAGACATTTGATTTACCACTAAAAGAATGTTCTTTATATTTTTGTGTTCTAATAGAATCACTAATAGCAGCATCAAATTGGACTTCACCAATAGCAGGAATGCCTTTATAATTTTTATTAAATTCAACTGTTGCTTCTTGAACCATTTTAGTTTCAGGAGTAACAGATGAACCGCTTGTTGAAAAACTTAAAAATGATATTTTTGGTTCAGTAGTAAAAGAAATAGCAAACTCTGCAGCATTATTAGCTATATCAACCAATGCATTTGCATCTGGCTTTGGATTAACCGAAATGTCGCTGAAAAAGTAAGTATCATCATTTTTGTGCATTATCATAACTGATGAGATTGTTTTAATACCTTTTTTAGGACCTATAACTTTAAAAGCTGCTCTTAAAATATCAGCTGTTGAAAAATTAAGACCACCCACTACTCCATCTACTTCATTAGTTGCTAAAAGCATCATAGCATAAAAAGGTCTTGTTTTTAAATTCTTACGAGCAGTTTCAATATCATCCTTGCCTTTACGCAATTCAACATATTTTTGGGCTAATTGTTCAATTTTATTAGCATCAGCATTCATATTAATAATTTTTGCTTTTGTATTTGTTTTATAGTCTTTTTCAACTAAGAGAGTTAATTCAATATTAGGATATTCGCTAAGTTTTTCAACTGCACCGACTGTTCTTTGATCGTCGCCATCAACAAGTAAAATTTTTGTTTTAGGTAGTTTTTTTACCTTAGCAATCAATTCATTTTGAAAATTCATTTTAACCTCCATTTGATTAAAAAATAACATTTGTTATTATATTAAAAATAATATTAATATCAAATATCTAAATTATGAACCTTAATTATTTTC
>NZ_JNJV01000039.1 GCF_000702785.1 Mycoplasmopsis primatum ATCC 25948
AGTTGATTTCAACCTTAACTTCATGAATATGCTCAACGACGATAAAAAAACTTTCTATGAGCTCATTAATAACCCAACCTTCAAAAATACTCTCAATAACCTTAAAATCAGTGCCCTTGAATTACTTAAACCCACCAACTATGCTAACTGAGTAGAAGAAGGCGCAGGCAAGCCATACAAATTCTTTTCAGATGAAATTGCCCTTATGAAAGGCTCAAAAAGTTTGTCCCCAGAAGGCGAACCTTCCAACCAAAGACAATTCTATAAACTTGCCCTTCATATCTATAACCAAGTCGTCCAACCATTTGATTACTATCTAAACGATAAATTAAGACCTGAGAACGCGTTTTCTACCTCTGGATTGAGAATCAACATCGATATGCCAAAGTTCCTAAACGCTCTCCATAACACTTATTACAACAATGATAAAGGTTTAGCCAAAATTGCTTCAATTGAAGGTATAAACCCTACGGCTAAACTTAAATATGCTACAAATAAAATTAAATCATTTATGGAAAACTGATTAGGTGATAAAGATAATCAAGAATTAATTAGCAATATTATTAGTAAATACAACCTTAAATCTAAGGACTTTACCCCTACTGGTATTAAAGGTGAATGATTAGAAAAACCAAGAGAAAAAACTTCTTAATTTGTTAATAAAAAGAAAGCGCAATGCTTTCTTTTTTAATAGAATAGATATTTCATTAGTCAATAATTAATCTTCCATCTGTATCAATGCCTAAAACATACACAGGGTTAATTAACTCTTTATATTTTGCTAATTTTTTTATTTTCTCCCAATCTTTTTCGCTTAAATTAAGGTTTTTTTCAATAATAAAGTATTTATCTTCAATTTTCTCTATTCATAAATCATCTAAAATTCAGGAGTTGATTTTTTAATTATTGATAGCAATTGTTTATCTTTTTCTGTAATATTGCTTTCTGTAATTGGGGTTTTGTTATAACTATCCTTATATTGATTTGATCATAAATCGAGTTTATGAGTAATTGCAGAAACTTCTTTAGCTGTGGCAGTTTTTACAATAAATAATGCTTTTCTTAGGTTAGATTCATTAAGTTCTATATTTTTAGATTGAATATCTCATTGGGCAGATCTAATATAGTTTTGAAAATCATTGTTGTACCTTAGATCACCATAAAGATCACTAAAAATAGGCCCGTTTTTGTAGGCTTTTAAATATTTTAAACTGTAATCTTTACCATCTAGCATTTGAAACATCTCATAAAAAAATACAGCTTTTTGTAATTTAGTATTTTCAGACAAAATTTCAGGTGACAGTTCATTTAATCATTTTAAAATGATTCATCTTTTTGTGTCGGTATTATATATTTTCATTAAATATTCTTTCTTTGTTCTCAATGTTTTCTACTATTAAAATTATACAAATTTGTTATACAGTCTATGCTTATTTGCAAATTCTAAAAGATTCCATTATCAAACAAATTGAGCCACCTGTTTTTTAAAAAATATAGGGGATAATTATTGGTATGAATAAAATAGATGCTAAAAAGCTGAATGTCAAGAAGCAAAAGAATACCTATTTTTTTAATGGCTTATCAGCTGCTTTGCTGTTATCTTTCAAATAGCCATCATATATTTTATTAGATGATTGTGATTGTTTATTTTTAGCAGAGGGTTTAGCTACTAAATCTGTAATCATAGTTTCAGCATCCATTAATGGACTTTCAAGATTTTCAATTTGGGTTGAAAGTGTTTTTTCTTGTTCTCTTTCATCCGCAACTAAATTTTTAACATCAACGGTTTCATCTTGTTTTTTATCTATGGTTCAATTTTTAAAATGTTTTAAGGTAGTAATTAAATAATGATTGTTGCCAATATAAATTTCATCACTAAAAACATAATCGCTAGTTTGTTCACTGTTGTCTGGCGTTTTTAAGTTTTGTAGGTTTGCCTTAACAATTGGATTAAAAGGCGATCTTAAAATTTGTGAAATTTCACCATGTTCAACTTCTTTATTATTAACAAATAAAAAGCTATAATCAAAAAATTTCTCATCTAATAATCTTTTATCATTTGTGATAAAAACAAAACTGCTTTTTTTAAAACTAGATAGTTCACCAATAACTCTAATTAACTCTTTCTTTAAATTAATATCGTTTTTTGATATGTCGTCTTCGATAATAACTAAGCGAGGTTTATTAACTAATTGGCCTATGAAGGCCATCTTGGCTTTATTAATATATGAAACTTTTTTAATCGGTTTAGCAAGATCTTCGATATGAATTGATGATTTGTTGAATATCTCTATAAAACTGCTAAATAAGTAATAATCGCTAATTATTTTTTTAGTATATAAGCCACTATTAAAAAGCAATGTTTTAGTAAAAGCAAATTTTTTAAAAATCTTAGCAAATAGTAAAAATAATTGTTTGATCTCTTCTAACTCTTTATGAAAAATATATAAATTGGAATCTTTTTGTATATGGTGAGGCAAAATGCCTAATTTAAGGTAATTTCAGAAAGTAGGCATTTGTTTAATTCTTGATAATACCCTATTAAATTTTTCAGTTATCTTGTCAAAATCTACTATAACTTTTTTGTGTGAGCTTACAAGAGTGTCAAATTCCCTTTTACTTGATTGTAAATTAAACTTAATTTCGCCTTGTAATTTTGTAATATTATTTTGAATATCCATTACAATTCTTTCAAATTTAAAGTCGTCTTTTACTTTGAAAAATTTGTCTTTAATTTCATTAATTGATTCTAAATTTTCTTTAATGTTTTCTTTAATATTTTTTTCTCTGTTAGAAGATGAACTCTCATATGAATCCAAACTAAAATCAAAGTTTTCCTCAATTTCTCTAATAATGCTTTTATAAGAAAAAGTTTTTTGAGCATAATTTAAAGATGAAAGATTATTATTAATGAAAAGTTTTAATTCAACATTTAAATTATGATTCATGTTATCAATTTCTTCGCTTGTTAAAAAACGAAGTTTATTTTTAGACGATTTAATAAGTTTATAAATATGTCTTTCCACAAAAGATTTTTTGATCAAAAATTGATGTTGTGGAGTGGTTTTGCGAAAATTATTAGCCTTGAGCAAATCGTTTTTATGAAGGTGTCTGTACTTATCAATTAGATATTTAATTTCTTCCTTTGCATTAGTTTTTATTTCAATTAATATTTCATTGAGAATTTTAATACCTTTATATTTGTCCCGAATAACTAATGCTTTTTTAACATCAATCATTGTAGGATCTTTAATTTTCTTCATGAAGTTATATTGTTCTTGTAACAAAGCTAATTTATTTTGTCCTAAATAATCAACATTATCAGCTATTGTTTGAGTAAAAAATGAAAATCTGTCTCAAAAATTTTTATTAATATCTATAATTAAAGTTAATACATTGGTAATAAGTTTTTCTTGAATAAGTCTATATTTTTGCAACTCTGTATTAGCTTTTATATAATTTTTATTTTTTAAATTTAACTCAATTTTTTTTATATAAGATTGTTGTTCTTTTTCAAAATCCACGAAAAAATTGTAAAACTCATTAACTTTTTGCTTCAATAAGTCGAAGATATAAGTTTTAATTATAAATTCATATTTATTTAATGCTTTCTGAATTAAATTCATCACACTATTGCTAATTTTATGATTATGGTCTAAAATTGAAAATTGCTCAAGCAATGAAATATTTTTATAAGCCGAATCAACGGTTGATAAATTAAAAAAATTGATTTTTTCTAAGGTTTTTTTGTGTTTTAAATACTTTTTAATTGTTGGTGTTGAGCGCGATTGTGCAAAGCAAGAAACTAATTGATTGGGATTATTTTTTAAAATATCCCAAAAATTGTCATTAAAAAAACTTAATGATTTATCATTAACTAAAAAAATGACTTTTTCGCCATCAAATATTTTTATTTTTTTAATATCGACGTCTTGTTTGTTTTTATTTTGACGATAAAAACAACTGTCAATGTTTAAGGCTATTTTTTCTTTATTATTGTTTCTTGTCATATTTAATATATTTTATATTAATATCATAAGTTGATAATTTGTTTATTGAATCACAATTAGCAAAATATTTTATAATTAAACTGATATTTAATGGGGGTGTAATGGCTTCGACATGCATTGGGTATCATATTAGTTAGTGGTCTGCAAACCTTAAGGCATCTAGGCTTTATACATGCAAAAAGCAAAAAGTCTGAAGAAGTTCATGTTGAACTTCCAGCATTCGCAATCGCAAATGCTAACGCAAATCTTGCTTTCGCTTAGTTAAAAGCAGCAAGTGTTTTTATTAGGGCGTCCAACTTAATAAAAACGGTTTCTTGGACTAGTTTTATTAAGTTTATGTGTTTGTAAATAAAACGAATTTTAAAATTCATAAAGTTTTTGGCAGTTTTTACATAAAAATTTCCTGTTAAAGTAATTTAACTAAACTATAAAAAGCTAATATGACTTCTGGTGTGTGGACTCGGGTTCAACTCCCGACATCTCCACCATATGTTAAATAACACCATAAAAGAGCAGTCATGCTCTTTTTTGTTGCTTTAATTTCCTATTAAATTAATGTAAAATTCATATTATGAAAACGGAAAAAAACAATCAGCAAGACACAGGTTTTACAACCATAGAAGAAATTAAAAATATCAAAATTTTATCAGCTGACGAAGTAACTAACTTAAATGATGTTGATAGAGGTCTTTTATTATCTGATGCGGTTGAAAATTTGAATGACTACACATATCTCAAATACAGACAAAACAAAAGAAAATTAATAATTTCTTCTGTTATGGTTATTTTATTATTTGGATTAATTGTAGGTTTCATAACTTTATTAGTCCTCAAAATTATCGGCTTTTAATTGTTTAAAAAACTATTTGTGTGATTTTTATTTACATACAAATATTTTACAAATTACACTGTTTTATAGACAAAATCAATAAAAACAGAAGGTTTAAATTTAATAAAAAGGAACATTTATATTATGGCTTTAAATGAAATACTTAAGAACAAGAATTTAAAAATTGCATGAGATGAAGAAGTCAACGGCTTTGTGGTAGTTGGTGTTAAAAATAAAAATGTTGAAGAAGTTATTATTCCAGATGGCATAGTAAAAATTGATCATTGTGCTTTTGATGAATGTAAGAAATTAGAAAGTGTCACAATGCCTGATAGCCTTCAAGTCATTGATGCTCATGCTTTTTATGAATGTTGAGAACTTAAAAAAGTTATATTTTCAAAAAAACTTAAAATAATAGGGGAAGAAGCTTTTGCTAGTTGCAAAAAACTCAAACACATAGTTTTACCAGACGGCGTGAAAATGATTGATACTGGTGCTTTTGTTAATTGCGAAAATTTAACATCTATATCATTACCTGATAGCATTGAATGAATTCAAATGGGGGCTTTTGTTAACTGCAAAAATTTAAAAAATATTATTATCCCTAAAAATGTCGAAGAAGTTAATAAGAATGTTTTTGAAAATTGTGAAAATTTAGAAAGCATTACATTACAACAAAATATACAAAGAATAGGAAAAATGGCATTTTTTAATTGTAAAAAATTAAAAAGTATTACTTTGCCTGAAAGTGTTGAAATTATAGAACGTTCTGCTTTTAGAGACTGTGAAAATTTAGAAGATGTTATTATGCCTAAGCGCATGGAAGCAATCGGTGAAAATGCGTTTTTAAATTGTAAAAATCTAAAGAGCATTGAAATTCCTAATGGTATCAAAGAAATTAATAATAACACTTTTATGTCTTGTGAAAACTTGGAAAAGATTGTTCTCCCTGATAGTTTAAAATTAATCAGAAAAAATGCATTTAGGGATTGTTTTAGACTAAAAAAATTAGTTATTCCGAAAAATGTTAGTGAAATTGAAGATTCTGCATTCCAATATTGTCTTGATCTAGAAAAAATAGCATTACCTGATGATCTCATGAACATTGGAAAAGAAGTGTTTGCTAATTGCAAAAGTCTTAGAGAGATCGTACTACCAAGAACTCTCAAAACAATAAGTAGTGGAATATTCTCAGCATGCCATGAGCTGCAAGAAATTAATATCCCAGAGGGTGTAGAAACGATTGAAAGTTTTGCTTTTGCAGATTGTAAAAATTTAAGTCAAATTATTCTACCTAATACCTTAAAATCAATTTTTGGATTAGCACTTTGAGGGTGTATAAATCTGCAAAATATTACTATACCTGAAAGTGTGGAAACAATTTGAATAGCTGCATTTAAAGAATGCATCAATTTACAAGAAATAACATTACCTAAAAACATAAAAACAATAAGTTCATTTACTTTTCAAGAATGCAAAAAGTTAAAAAACATTAATATTCCTTTTGGTTTAAAAACAATTAAAAATCATGCTTTTAGTGGTTGTGTTAGTTTAAGAAAAATAGCCTTGCCTAATAGTTTAAAAAAAATAAGTTTAAATGCTTTTGACAAATGTGAAAACTTAAAAACTATTACGATTTTTGATGAAACTAAGACTATCAAAGATGTTGTTTATGAAGGTAACAAAACTATAAAAAATCTTCTTTCCTCTGCTTCTTTATTGAAAACTTATGATAGTAAATAGTTTTATATACTGGACAAAAAAATTAGACTCGAAATTGTAAAATTTTGAGTCTCCTGAGTTTCCGAGTTGCAGAAGCAAAAAATAACATTTAGTCCTTATTTATAGTCTAATAAGGAAAAAATGTTATTTTTATTTACATACCATATTTATTATTCTTCTATATGTTTCAAAATTAGTTAAGTTTGTTTTGTTTTCTTGATCATTAATATATATTTTTTCAACTAAGGTGTCGTTTGAATATTTTCAAATGGCTATTGCTGATTCGATTGCTTTTATGAATTTAGAATTTGTTACTGTTTCATCAACAACACCATAATCTTTTAATTTTTTATTA
>NZ_JNJV01000040.1 GCF_000702785.1 Mycoplasmopsis primatum ATCC 25948
GGTGCTGTGTTAAATAAAGGGGTGCCTAAAAACAGTCAATAATAAGTAAGCTAAAGCTTACTTATTTCTTTTCTTCTTTACAAAAAACTTATCAATTACACATAAAAATACTTTGTGAAGGAGTGCAGATGGACAATACAATATTATTACCTGTTGAACAACCAAATAATGCACAACTTCTAATGAAACGTCATGCTTCGTATGATAGATATATTAAATTATGTAGCGCTGATTCTTGAACTCAAATTCAAAATTTTTGAAAACTTTATGAGAAAAAGAAATATTTAGATATTCCAGCGCATAAAGTGCTTGAGATGTGTGGTTGAAACCTTAGCATACTTAAAGAAATTGTCAAAATGTTGGCACATTCTAAAATGTTGCTTTACACATACTTAATTATTTTTAAGCATTCAAAAAAAGGCAAAAAATGAATAGATAAAAGCTTGTTAAAAGAATATGGCTTTGGCAAGTCATCTATTAATTTTGCTATAAATGAATTAAAAAAACTTAAATTAATATGAGAAGAAAATGGTCAAGTGAAATGCACTCCTAAATGCTTACTTAAAAAAGATAAAGGATATTACAAATTTAGTGGTGATTTAGTTTGAAGAGGACTATTTATTTTATCTGTAAAATGCTGAGAAGTATTAATGAAAGTTATCTGATTGAGCAAGCAAGTTAAAAAAAACAAAGCTGGTAAAAACAGAGGACAACTTAAAGAAGAAAATATGGTTCATCTACAAAATAACTTCTTAGGTTTATCTCAATCAACTGCTTATCGCTTTCTAAAAAAATTAAGCTTTTTATTAGGAAACATTGATTGACATATGCTTTTTAGATGAAAAAAAACATATGATACTGAGAAAGATCGTTTTAAAACATTAAGAATGTTAAAGCGCCAGATTGATGGAGACTACGCTATCTTTAGAAATATATAGAAACCTATGGCGAAATGAATGAAGCTAATCATTAGATTAGAGAATAGTCCGCACATCAATTAATTTTGATTAATTCTTATGAATGCTAATAGTCATTCTATGTTTTGTTGTGTCTATTTTGAAAAAATAAGCAGTGGTAACTAACAAAATTTATTTGAACGCCAACTACCGACCAAAAATATAAACATAATAAAAGAAACCTATGAATGAAATGAATAGGTTTCTGGCGCGAAAGCGTATACTAAGACTAAAGAAAAATGAATTAAAACTATATCTGGATGTCTTAAGAGATATGGAGTCTACACCGAATCAGAATCTATATTTATAGTCTATAGGAAGCAATATTGATATCTATAGCCTTTAGACCGCTTTGGAGCCTTAACCGAAACAAAGCCTCTAAGCCACCTAAATTGGACGGACAATAATTTATATGTTTTATTCGTTGGTTAAGCAAATAAAGCCATTTCTGCTTGTCTGGGGGCACATTTGATTATGTTAAGACAACCAAACATTAGAATATTAAGCAAAGAACCTTACATATGCCTATTAAAATTGGTCTAAAAAAAAGAAAAAAAAATAAATATCATCATCGTCAAAATTTAGCCACTTTTACGCTGAAAACAATATAAAAGCCTGCAGTAAACAATAAGAATTTCAGCAAACGATTGACTAACGCCTAAATGTTATATGGAATTTTTAGTGATTTTTACATTGAAATATTGTAAATTTAACTGTTTTTTTAAAGAAAAGTATTAATTTTGAAGGTTTTTTGCTTAAAAATAAGGAGAAAAATATGGAAAGAATAAATTATGTTCACTTAAAAGGACAACTTCATACAAAATCAAGCGTTTTGATATCTAAAAACGGAGCAAAATATCAATATTTTACGTTAAAAATTTTTAATCGACAAGAAGCAGCGGGTGATAAAACTATATGAGACTATGTGCAATGTATTGCTTTTAATAAATATGCTGAAAAAATATCAAAAATTCCATTAAAAACTTTATTAACTGTAAAAGGTGAAATTATGGCTCCTAAAAGGAAAGAAAAACAAGACTTTTCAGTTAATGTTTGGGCTATTGGCGAACCTATTTCAGAGCAAACAATTGACAATAAACCTGAAAATAATGACTAAATAATGAATTTTTAAACAAAAAAGGAGAAAAAAATGGATCAACAAGAAAAAACTGACTATACAAGATTTGTAAAACCAGCAGAAATGGAAGTTAAACCTTATGAATTTGATATAGATGATAGAAATATTGAGAGCCAAGAACTACAAACTCAAACAGTAATAACCAAATGAAAAACCAAAAGAACTTCATTAAAAGCATTGTTTTGAACATTTTTCATTGGGTCATTATTTGGACTGGTGCAATTATTTATATGCTTATTTTCTAAAAATATAACTGTTATTTATTATGCATTTGTAGTGACATTAATTGTCTCATTAACAACATTTCTAATAAGCACAATGATTTATTACGTCTCTGGTTTAATCATTTTTAGGAAACGTTTGAAATACAAAATGATTTATAAATACAGTAAAGCAAGATTGGCATTTTGACCATTTTACAGTTGAAAATCATTATGCAAAATACAAAGAAAAAATGAAAATAACAACGAATAAGTAAGCACGAAAATTCTAAATTTTAAATACTAAAAGTAAAAATATTTCTGTTTTATTTTTTACTAAAAAGACTATAAAACAGTTAAATAAGTTATTTATTATTCAAATAATATATAAAAAAATGAAGGTTCAATATGAAAACAAAACAAATAAACTACAAAAGATATTCAGGTAAATGCGTATTAATTAAACTGAAATTTGATGACAAGGTAGAACTGCGCATGGGTTATTTTTTAAAAGATATTGAACGCCTTGACTGATTTACAATATTCGGCCTTGATGTAGAAAATGGCGATATTTATTGACTTGATTTTCATAAAAAAAACATTCAATCAATTGTTTGTTTGCCTGATCCAGCAAGGAGAAAATAAAAATGGAATTGTTTGATGATGGACCAATACATAATTACGATAATAATTCATCTAAAAAAATTATTAAGTCATACATTATAGATGACGTTAGCGATGATGAATATAACAACAATGGCGAGCTTTTAAATATAGAGAATGAAAGAGACTTCTATTGGAATGAAATAGCCCCAGCAATATATCAATTAGAAAAGGATCAACTTGATATAGGAGTATTTTTAGTTAAATATATACAAAATTATGTTGATGAAAACATTGAAAAGATTGATTGTAATAGGTTAAAAGCATTTTGAAGTGATGATTTTCTTTTAAAAGAAGTATTCAACAAAGAAGGACACAGTATTAATGTTTTGCCCTTAATAAAAGACGTTTTATTGTTTAGATTAGGTAAAGATAATACTAATATTTCTTTCAAAAATATAAACATTAATGACCGATATTTAATACAGGTAGATATAGGCAGTTTTTGAGATATTTGATGCTGCATTTACTTCTTTATTTTAGATAAATTAAGTATTCCAAGATATATTAAAACACAAATTGAAAATAAATTAATTGATGACCTTAATAATCTTGTTCTTAATCTGTTAGAAGAAAAGAAATTATTTGAATTAGCTAATATCTATGAAATTACAAAGATTAATACTTTTGTTGAAATAGAAACAAAACAGTAAAAAAAACAATTAAATAATTGATTTTAAAATACCATTCGTTTTTTAACTAATTAAACTATAAAACAGACAAATTAGATATTTATCGTGATATTAAAAAGTTAATTTATGTGTTAGAAAATGACTGAGTTAATAGGAGAAAGAAATGCAAACAAATAATCAAGAAATTATTACTCATAAAGACCTAAATATTATATGAGATGAAAAGATTAATGGGTATATAACAGTAGGAGTAAAAGATAGAACTATTAAGAATATTATTATTCCTGATAACATTAAAGCAATAGGAAAATATACGTTTAGAGAATGTTATGAATTAGAAACCGTCACTATGTCTAATAGTGTAGAAATAATTGGCAAAAAAGCATTTGTTGGCTGCCGGAATTTAAAAGAGATTACACTATCACAAAACCTTAAAAAGATAGAAGAATCTGCATTTGACGATTGTAAAAGACTTGAAACTATTACCATACCTGATAGTGTAAAAACGATTGGAAAAGGCGCTTTTTTATTTTGTGATAAATTAAAGGAAATCACACTATCACAAAACCTTAAAAAGATAGCAGACGAAACTTTTCGCTATTGTAGCTCACTTGAAAAGATTTCTATACCTAATAATGTAAAAACTATTGGTGACTATGCATTTAGCAGTTGTATAAATTTGCAATTTATTACACTCCCTAATACTGTTGAAGCAATTGGAAATTCAGCCTTTTCTCATTGTGATTTTAAGAATATTTCACTTCCAGTACATTTAGAAAAAATTTCTAATAGGCTTTTTGCTGATTGTGATAATTTAGAAAATGTGACTATTCCAAATAGCGTTAAAGAAATTGGCGATTTTGCTTTTAGCTATTGTAAGAGTTTAAATAATATTTCATTGCCTAATAATCTTAGAATAATTGGTGGTTATGCTTTTGAAGGGTGCGAAAATTTAGAAAAAATTATTATACCCAACGAAGTAAAAATTATTGGTCCTTTTGCTTTTGGCTATTGTAAGAATTTAAAAAGCATCACACTTCCAAATGAGCTTTTAATACTTGATTCAAATGTTTTTGGTAGTTGCCATAGTTTAGAGACAATTGATATTCCCAACAAAGTAAAAAGCATTGGTAGCTATACATTTGAAAGGTGTTCAAATTTAAAAAATATTTCATTACCCGAAAGTCTTGAAACAATTGACAACTCTGCTTTTTATGGTTGTAAAAACTTGGAAAGCATTACACTTCCCAATAATATAAAAAAGATTTATGACTATGCTTTTGCATATTGTTCTAATTTAAAATCTGTTGCTATTCCTAATAGTATAGAAGCAATTGGAAAAGGTATTTTTGTTAATTGTAAAGGACTAAAAACAATTCTGATATTAGCGCCGTTTAAATTTTTAAAGCCGGTTTTCTTTGGTTCATGAGAAGAAACAGATGCTCAAATAGAAGTTGCTTAATTTCAAAAATAGGAGATTATTATGAGTGCAAAAATATTGGAAAACAAAGATTTATTAATTGTATGAAGCCATTATATTGATGGTTATGAAGTTATTAGAGTGAAAGACAAAACTATTAAGGAAGTAGTGGTGCCTGATGGTGTTAAAGCAATTTATGACTATGCTTTTGATTTTTGCCGGAATTTAGAAAGTGTTAAACTCCCTGAAAGCCTAAAACAAATTGGTGAATGCGCTTTTATTAATTGTAAAAATTTAGAAAGTATAACACTGCCTAAAAATATTGAAAGTATTGCCGGAGGCGCTTTTTATGGTTGTAAAAACCTAAGAAAAATTATTATTCCTAACAGTGTTGAGACTATCGGCGACCGTGCTTTTACTCATTGTCATAATATGGAGAGTATAACGTTGCCTAAAAATATTGGAAAAGTTGCCCAAGGGGCTTTTTATGGTTGTAAAAACTTAAAAGAAATTAATATACCTGAAGGCCTAAAACAAATTGATCAAGATGCTTTTGTTAATTGTGAAAGTTTAGAGATTATCACACTGCCTAAAAGTATTGAAAGTATTGCCGGAAGTGCTTTTTATGGTTGTGAAAATTTAAAAGAAATTAATATACCTGAAGGTGTTAAAACAATTAAAGAGGGTGTTTTTTCAAATTGTATAAGTTTAGAAACTGTTAAACTCCCT
>NZ_JNJV01000041.1 GCF_000702785.1 Mycoplasmopsis primatum ATCC 25948
TTAAAAACAAGCAAGAATTTGCCTAAGCTTAATGAAACTTTTGTTGATGAAAAAAGTGAAAAAAATAATAAAGTTAAATTAAATGAAATCGATAATTATGCATATAAAGATGTTAAAGGGTCTGATCATTATTTTGACTCTCAAACAGAAACTAAATTTATACAAAAAGTAAAAGAGACACTTTTAAGACCTAAATATAATGATTTAAATAACAAAATAAAAATATATAGCAAAAATCCTGTTTTTGGTGGTTTAAAATTAGAATATTTCGACACGTTGTATGATATTAAATCCTCATATCCTGATTTCATTTTTAAAATAAATATAAATAATATTATCTATTATTTATACATTGAAGTAAAAAATTTAAAATCTGACTATGATCCTGCAAAAACTCAAAACATCATAAATAATGGTTATAAACAGTATTTAAAAAATAAAGATAAATTAAATAATGGATTAATCAACAATAATTACAGATATACATTTTTAGTATGTTATGTGGATACTGATGATAGCGAATATTATTTTATTGGAGCAAGTGATATTAAAAAACTCAATAATCAAATTAATTTTGAGCCCAAAGAATACCAGGATTTTAATAATATTATTGCTAATAAGTCTAATTTTATGTATGAAATCAGCGATCTATTAGACTTTTTTAAAGATTATGAATTAACAAATAAATAATGAAATATAACGATACGCTTTAATTAGCGTATTTTTTATACACAAAATGCTATCGTTTATAGTAATTAAATATTTATAAAATGTTCCATTAAATATATAATTAAAAATATGATTAAAACGGGTGACATTCTAAATGGTTTAGTTAAAAATATTAACACATACGGTATAGTGGTGTGAACTTTTAACAATATGAAATTTTTTATTCCTTCAAGTTTAGTAACTGATTTTAAAAAAATGAAATTAGAATCTATCTTTGAAATAGATCAAAAAATTAATTTTATTGTTGAATCAGTAGATATAGATACACAAACTGGCATAGGAAATTTTAAAGGTAACCATCCAAGATTTTCAAGAGCGCCATTTAAAAATGGTATTAAAGAAACAAAGCACGGTTTTAACAAATTACATAAAAACGTACAAAAACAAATTGACAATTATAAAGGCGACAATAAATAATGGAACGTTTAGATCTTAAATTCATTAATTATTCACCCGATTTCAAAAATGAAAGTTTGAATAATAGGGCAATTAATCTCTTAAATGATATTAGAACCAAAAACGTACAAGGTTTTGAATACTTTGGATTTAATGACTTAGCATTAAATTTTTCGCAATTGAATTTAAATGAATTAACTAATTTTAGTAATTTAATTAACAATCAAAAAATTACTGATATTGTTATTTTTTGTACAAATAACGACATACAAAATTTTAACATCGCTAGTGGTTTTTTAAATAGCAATGACATACTAAAAGAATACAAAATCAAATATAATTTTATAAGTAATGACGAACCTGAGCAATGGCAGAAGAAATATATTCAAATTAAAAATAGTATTCTATACCAACCTACAACAGCTTTTCTTTTTATTGGACAATCTAAATATAATGAACCATTTGTTGAATTTATTAAATTAATTATGAATAAAATCCAAATTCATTTTGGCTACTATCGTGCCTTGGAAAAATGTTTTCTTATCTCTAAACAAGTACTCGAAAAGCAACTAAACTTTTTAGATATTGAAGAAAAAAATAAAATTATAATGCCTAATATTTTAACAACTAATTATTCTTTCTTTGCTGAAAGTAACTTATTTTTATTGCTTTTAAAAGGATGTGATTTATTAGGTATTGTTGAGGGCTATGGTTCTGCATATCAATTCTTTTCATCGGAAAAAATAGATGAAAATATTGCTTTTCAATACGCATATGTAAGGAGTGTTCTAAGTAAAAATTTACGCTATCACATGCTTACATCCAACGATAATATTTTAAATAATTCGCTTGTTTTATGGATGAATATGTCAAATTACTATTATAAAAAAAAGAATGTTTTTAGTTATTACACTTCGTATCCAAATACAATTTATACATATGGTCAATTTATTTTAGATAATAATAAAAGCTTATATATAACATATTGCCAATTTTTAAATGAAAAATTAGATTACCAATTAAGCGATGAGCTTAATAGTAACGATGGACTTGAAGATTATAATATTTCAAAATTAAGCCAATTTAGACAAAGTTCTGACAATGGACTTATTGAAACATTAACCAACGTTGTTTCAACACCGTTTTGTGTTCTTTCAATCTTAGACAATAGTGCTATATCATTAGGTTCTTTTATAGCATTTATTTACTGAAGTTGAATTTATGAATGTTATTTAGATAAAATTAATCCATTCGAATTATAAAAGGAGAAAATATGAAACCTATTAAATTAAATACTAACTATGCTATTAAAGATGAAGAGATAATTCAATATCAAGAAAAAGTAAATAAGATTCACGATAATATTATTTCTGGAAACGTTATTGAAAAAGATTGGTTAGGTTGAATAAACTTGCCTAATAAAATAGACGATACTGAAATGCTAAAAATGAAGGAAATTGCCAAAAATTGAAAATTAAAAAACATTGAAGTGCTAGTTGTAATTGGCATTGGTGGAAGCTACCTTGGTGCTAAAGCTGGCTATGAATTTATATTTGATCAATATGGAATTAACAAACCATCAATGGAATTAATTTTTGCCGGAAATTCACTAAGTAGTGAACAACTTGTCGCACAACTAAAATATGTTGAAAATAAAAATTTTGCTATCAACGTAATTTCAAAAAGTGGGACCACATTAGAGCCATCTATAGCATTTAGAGAATTTAGAAAATTATTAGAATCAAAAATTGGAGTTCAAAACGCTAAAAGTCTAATAGTTGCTACAACTGATGCTAAAAAAGGAGTTCTTTTTGATTTAGCTAATACTAAAGGATATGAAAAATTAATTATTCCCGATAACGTTGGGGGACGCTTTAGCGTGCTTAGTCCTGTTGGTTTATTTCCTTTTATTTGTGCAGGAATTGATACAGATGCATTATTAAAAGGAGCTCAACTCGCTAATAAAGAAGCTAATAATAAAAGCCTATTAGAAAATGATGCATATCGCTATGCTACTACTAGACACATTTTAAGCAAAGACTATAGCATTGAATTAATGACAAGCTATGAGCCTAAATTAGCTTTTTTTGCTGAATGGTGAAAACAATTATTTGCTGAGAGCGAAGGCAAAGACAACAAAGGTTTATGGCCTATTAGCGCTATCTATTCTACTGATTTACACTCTATCGGGCAAATGGTTCAGGACGGCAAAAAAATACTTTTTGAAACAGTATTAACTATCAATGAACCTTTATATGATCTTTTATTAAAAGAGGAAAAAGAAGATATAGATAAATTAAACTATTTAGATGGTAAAAGTGTGCATAGTATTAACCTTTCAGCATTTAAAGGCACATTGGAAGCTCATTCAAAAGTAGGCAATATTCCTAACATAACAATTGAATTAAATAAAAGTGATGAATTTACATTAGGTTATTTATTCCAGTTCTTTGAAAGAGCGTTAGCAATTAGTGCATATCTATTAGAAGTTAATCCTTTTAATCAACCAGGTGTTGAAATATACAAAACAAGCATGTTTAAATTGATTAAAAAGGACAAAAAATAAATGCCTGAATTGCCAGAAGTTAGAACAGTTGTTAAAGCATTAAAAAGCAAAATTCTTAATACAACATTTACTAATGTTGTTGTTTTATTAGATAAATTAATTAAAAATGCTTCTATGCAAGAGTTTTGTAACTATTTAATTGGAGAAAAAATTTTAGACATTTATAATGTAGGCAAAAATATAGTTTTTAAGTTAACTAATAATAAAAATTTAATAAGCCATTTAAGAATGTCGGGCAAATATTTTACGCAAGAAAATATAGGTGTAAATAGACAACATGACCATATAATTTTTACTCTCGATAATCAAATTAAACTGTTTTATAATGATACTCGTCAATTTGGTACTTTTCATATTAAAAACAATAATGACTTGTTTACAACAGCTCCATTGAATAAACTAGGTAAGAATCTTGAAGATATTAATATTGATGAGTTACATCAATCAATTAGAAAAAAATCAATACCAGTAAAGTCTTTTTTATTAGACCAGTCTTATATCTTAGGTATAGGCAATATATATGCTAATGAAATTCTTTTTGCATCAAAAATCAGCCCTTGGACAAAAGTCAATAGAATACCATTATTAAAATGAAAAGAAATAATAAATAATGCTAAGCAAATACTGGATAAGTCTACTGAATTAGGTGGTTCCACAATTAACGATTATTCATCACTGAACGCTGTTGAAGGCCAATTTCAAAACTTTTTAAAAGTTCATTTAAAAACTAATAAACCATGTGTAGTATGTGGCAAAGAAATCGAGCAAACCGTTTTAGCACAAAGAATGACTTATTATTGCCCTAATTGCCAGAAAGAAAATTATGAGTAGAAAAAATAAGAGAAACTATAAAAAAATAATTGATTATGACGAAATAGAATCAAATGTCATTGACTTGCATGGGTTAAATATTTATGAAGCAATAGCAGAAATTCAATTTGCAATTGCTAATGCCAAAGACAATCTAGAATTAGAATATAATCACATATTAGTTATTATTGGTAAAGGCACTGGAACTATAAAAGCCTACATTGAAGAATTTTTAAGAGATTCAAATTATAAATATGAATTTAATGATGACTGTACAACTATAAAGATATATATCGCATAACCTAATTCATAATCACGAATTTTTATTTTAGCTTTTTATCACATTAAATAAAAAGTGCAACCATCTAAGGTCGCACACAAAGTAGTATTACTTTGCAGTTATATAAATTAAGCATTAATTATTGGCATAGTATAGAGTTCTAGCTTTTTCAACTGCATCAAGCATAGCATTTGATTCTCTTCTATAAATTTTTCTTCATTTCTTTTTATTAAGTATATAAAATACTCCACCCACAATGAATAAAAGCAACAAAATAATTAATATTTTAACATTGATTATGCTTGCTTTTCAAGCTAAATCAGCTCTATTTGAACGAGCTTCATATTCTTTTCCAAGAGTAACTAATTCCATATAATTATTTAAATTATTATCTCTATTCATAGTTACTCTGGTGTCGGTAACACTTATAGTTTGTCAGCCAAAACAACTATAATGGTCAATTATTTCTTGTTGTGTAAATACTCCATACATACTTGTATTAATAACTTTAGTTTCTATCGCCATAAGGCTTCCTCCGTATTTATAAAAGGCAAAAATTTAATAGTTTAATAAAAAAACCAAAATATTAAAAATATTTTGGATTAGACACATTAAAAAATCTCTTATATGAGAACTTATTATTTAAATTTACTAATATATATATATATATATATATATATATATGTAATGTGTATTTATTAAACATAAAACTATTATACATAAATTTATAAATTTAAAATATATACAAGAATAAAAAGGCTTAAAATTTTACAATTTTGAGCCTAATTTTTGGTTATGCTTCTATAAGTTGGTATGCCTTTCTAATTAATTTCAGCATTTTCTCTCTCAACTACTTCTTTATCTA
>NZ_JNJV01000042.1 GCF_000702785.1 Mycoplasmopsis primatum ATCC 25948
CGACTTGGTTATAGATATGAAGGGCAAGTTTATAGAATTGTCTTTGGTTGGAAGGTTCGCCTTCTGGGGACAAACTTTTTGAGCCTTTCATAAGGGCAATTTCATCTGAAAAGAATTTGTATGGCTTGCCTGCGCCTTCTTCTACTCAGTTAGCATAGTTGGTGGGTTTAAGTAATTCAAGGGCACTGATTTTAAGGTTATTGAGAGTATTTTTGAAGGTTGGGTTATTAATGAGCTCATAGAAAGTTTTTTTATCGTCGTTGAGCATATTCATGAAGTTAAGGTTGAAATCAACTCAGTTGGCGAGTAGTTTGAGTGATAGTGAGCTGATGTTTGAGTTCATAATGGCTCTAAAAGGATATAAACCACTGTAATAGCTAGCGGGGTTTCATCCTTTGCCTTGCAAACTTTGGCCCTTAGCCGTAACAAAAACACCTATTGGATCTGATTCATCAGATACTCCGTTAGTATGATAATTATCATTGTAATATAAGTCAAAACCTTGAGCACCACAAGCATAGTCATACTGATGGCCTTTGATGCTTTTAACATAAAGAGGATGATCATTATCACTATATGATTCTTTTATTCTTCTTTGAAGAAAATGACGGTCAGTTCTTTCATAAAATTTTTCGGAATATTTATGCATTCTTTCATGCGAATATTCACCAAGTCCTTCGCCTAAACATTTATCAAAAGCGAGTCAATTGAATTTAGTTCAATCTTCATAATATGGTTGATTTATATTACATACATTAAAACCATATAATGATTTGGCATAACTATCACCTTTATACATTTGACCATAAATTTCAGCTAATTTATTTAAATTATAAGTAGAAGCTTCTGTAAAAATACTACCAAATCTTTTTTGTTGTTTTGTGTCTAATACATTTTCATTAGACTTTAATCTTTCATATCTTTTTTTAATTTGGGAAGTGTTTCCATGTTTATTCATCTGTAATACATAGTCATAATAAGACTTAACGCCACCAATATAAAGAGCTTTATATGGATTATTAAACATCCAATCATCGTGATAACCGCCAATTATAACCAAAAATTTATCTGTATCATTAAAAACAGAAGGTTTTTCATCTAATGATTCAATCGTTTTATAAAAGGTTTTAAATTCACCCTTTCATTAAATAAAATATTACTGTTAGATTCTTCACTTGTTCACTGATTATTTTGCTGTGTTTTATTGTTAGGATTCGTTTCATTTGCATTAGAGTCAGAATGATAACAAGAGGCTAAGAAACTGGAGCTACAAATAGTTAAACTACTTATTAATGGCAAAATGAATTTTACACTCGTATTTATTTTTCTCATAATATGTCTCCGAAAAATTAGTTTTAAATATTAATTTAATTATATTAAAAACCAATTAACTTTATGAATGAAGGGGTTTCATTTGTAATTTTTTATTAAATTCTTTTTTGTTATAAATACATATGTTTTCATAAAATATTAATTACATATTTTACTGAGCTAAGCAAAATCCAAATTTTTATTTTTTTGTTGTTTTATAGTCATAAAAGTAAAATTTTAAAAGCAAAAATGGTGTAGTTTTGGCTTCAATTTTAAGCCCTAAAATATCTAAATATGATATAATACTAAATAATAATATTTATATAAATATTCTTAATTATTTCATACCAATAATGTAAAGGAGTAAGATGAAAGAGATTAGTAAAAATTATGAGCCTATTAAATTTGAACAAGATATTTCTCAAAAATGAATTGATAAAAAATTTTTTAGTAAGCACGACTTATCTAAAAAACCTTTTTCTATTCTCTTACCTCCTCCCAATGTAACTGGAATGTTACATATTGGTCATGCTCTTGATGAATATATTCAAGACTCCATTATTCGATTTAAGAAATTAGAGGGTTATGATACATTTTATATTGCTGGTATGGATCATGCTGGAATCGCAACTCAAAGTAAAGTTGAAAAGGTATTAAAGGAAACTGAAAATATTTCAAAATATGATCTCGGACGCGAAAAGTTTGTTGAAAAAATATGAGAATGGAAAGATGAATATGCTAATAAATTTAGATCTCAATGAAAAACATTAGGCATCGGCTTAGATTATGAAAGAGAGAGATTTACTCTTGATAAAGATTCAAACGACGCAGTTAATAAAGCCTTTATTGATTTATATAATAAAGGGCTTATTTACCGCGGAACACGTGCGATTAATTGAGATCCAGTTTTAAAAACCGCTTTATCAAATATTGAAGTTATAAATGAACCAACAGAACAAGTAATGTACTACATCAAATATTATCTTGAAAATAGCAACGATTATTTAACAATTGCTACTGTTAGACTTGAAACTTTATTAAGTGATGTAGCTGTTGTGTTTAATCCACGTGACAGTAGATATAAACATTATGAAAATAAATTTGTTATTCATCCTTTAACTAAAAAAACTATTCCAGTTATAAAAGATGAATATGTTGATCAAACTTTTGCTTCTGGCTTAATGAAACTTTCAGCACATGCGGAAGTAGATATTGACATCATTAAAAAACATAATCTTGAAGTTATTGAAACTATTAACCAAGACGGGATTATTGAATGCAAAGGTAGTCAATTTCATGGTCTAAATAGAGAAAAAGCAAGAGATGAAATTGCTAAATATTTAAATGAAAACAATTTGATAGTAAAAAGCGAAAAAACTGTTTCTAATGTTGGTTATTCAGAAAGAACAAAAGTGCCAGTTGAAATACTTGTTATGCCTCAATGATTCGTGAAAATGGATGAACTAGTTCAAAATGTTCTTGAGGATTTAAAGACTAAAAATAGTGTTAAGTTCTTACCCAATAGATTTGAAGGTGTGTTAAAAACCTGATTGAATAATATTCATGATTGAACTATTAGTCGTCAATTATGATGGGGTCATAGAATTCCAGCATGATATAAAGATAACGAAATAAAAGTCCAAGTTGAATCTCCTGGTAATGATTGAGTGCAAGATACTGATGTGCTTGATACTTGATTTAGTAGCGGACTAGCCCCATTTTCATTTTTAGGTTGACCTAATAACGATACACTTGTAAAAAGATATTATCCAACAAGTTTATTAGTTACCGCTTATGATATTATCTTTTTCTGGGTCGCTCGTATGTATTTTTTCGGTTTAGAATTTCAAGGACAAAAACCATTTGAAAAAGTTTTAATCCACGGTCTTGTACGTGATGAGCAAAATAGAAAAATGTCTAAGTCACTAAATAATGGAATTGATCCAAGTAAAGTCATTGCTCAATATGGTTCAGATGCTTTAAGATTCTTTTTAGTAACTAATTCATCTCCAGGTTTAGATACGAGATTTTCAACAGAAAAAGTTAAGTCAGCATGAGCATTATGCAATAAATTATGAAATATAGCTCGCTATATTTATATGCTCGATGATGATAATTCTGTAAAAGCTTCACCTGCTGATGTTTGAATTAGCAATAAATTAAAAGTTTTGCAATCAAAAATTAATAAAGCAATGTATAAATATGAATTTACCATCGTGGGAACTGAGTTGTCAAGTTTCATATATAACGATTTTTCATCGTGATATATTGAATTATTAAAGTTGTATCCAAATAAACAGCAGGCATTAAAAAATCTCAAAACACTTTTATTAATAGCTCATCCATTTTTGCCTTTTATTACAGATTATTTATTCGAATTGATTTTCAATCAAGAGTTGCTTGATAATGAGGCTCCTGTTTTGAGATTAAGTGCTTCAAAAACCGTAAAAAATATTAATAGCATTATTGATATAGTTAAAACAATTAGAGTGCATCGTGAGAACAATGAAATTAGTAAAAAACAAAAAGTTTTTTATTGTACTGATACACAGCTTTCACCGTTTATTACAATGGCTGTAAATAAGATGGCTAATGCTGAAATTCATCAAAATACAGACACTCTTTATACTAATGGAGAAATTAAAATTTGAATTGAGGAAGATCAAATTCAAAAAGACAAAAAAGCCAATTTTATAGCCGATAAAATCGAAAAAATCAAATTTGAGATTCAAAGAGCAGAATCAATGTTAAGCAATAAGAATTTCATTCAAAAAGCTCCAAAAGATAAAATTGATTTAGAAAAACAAAAATTAGAAAATTACAAAAAACAATTAGAAGAATATAGCAAGGAGGTTTAAAATGCTTATATTAAATGGAAAAAAAATAGCAGATGAAAGAACTGCTGAACTTATCAAAGAGTTTGATGAGATTACTAAATTAATAGGCAGAAAACCTATTTTGTCTATTATTCAAGTTGGTGATGAACCAGCTTCAACTATGTATATTAAAAATAAAATTAAAAAAGCTGAAGAATTAGGTGTTGAAGTTGTTTTTCATAAATATGAAAGTACCATTAGTCAAAATTCATTGCTTAAAAAATTAGACGACATCAATGAAAAAGCTGATGGGATTGTAGTTCAACTTCCATTGCCCGAACACATTTCATATAAAGTTATTATGAATGGTATCAGGCTTGAAAAAGATATTGATGGTTTATGTGAAAAAAGTACATTTAATTTTTACAATGACAAATATGATTTATTAAGCTTTACTCCCGCTACTGCTGCTGCTATTACTGATATTATAAATTACTATAAATTAGACTTAAAAGACAAAAAAGTTGCCGTTGTTGGCAGAAGTTATTTAGTAGGAAAACCAACAGCATTCTTGATCAAAAAATATGGCGCCACAGTTGCTACATATAATAAAAACACAGGTATTAAAGGGATTGAATCTGCCGATTTAGTTGTGCTTTCAGCTGGACAACCAGGTCTTGCCAAACAAGAAAATTTCAAAGAAGGTGCTATTCTAATTGACGCTGGTTTTACTATGATTGAAAAAGACGGCAAAAAGATCTTTGTTGGCGATGCCGATCTTGAAGGAGATTATTCTAAATTATCAGCATATACACCAATTCCTGGCGGCGTTGGACCTTTAACGGTTGTTTGATTGTTTAAAAATCTTGCCAAAGCCATTAAATACGAATTTCAAATTTAAAATTCTCATTTATTGAGAATTTTTTATTTAGTATTTACGTATGAAAATAATTAAGGTTCATAATTTAGATATTTGATATTAATATTATTTTTAATATAATAACAAATGTTATTTTTTAATCAAATGGAGGTTAAAAT
>NZ_JNJV01000043.1 GCF_000702785.1 Mycoplasmopsis primatum ATCC 25948
TAGGAGTTGTTGAACCATTGATAACAAATAAAATGTTTATTGAGGCTATTAAATCTGCTAAATATATAGAAAGAATAGTTAATGGAAAAGTTGTTTCAAGCGAAAAACTCACCAATGACAATATTAAAGAACAAAGCAATTGATATCAAACCATAGATAAAGCATTCAAAGAAAAGCTTTAATTTAAGATAGTAAAATTTAACCTTAAAAAGACGAAAAGGGCTTATTTATAAGCCTATTCGTCTTTTTTGTTCTCTAAAACTTGGAAACTCAGGAAAAAGAACAAATTTTTATTATATTCATTAGCACCAATCGCTTTTATGCCACTTGTTGCTGCTAGTTGCAATAGTCAAAAAGAAAATAAAACATATGAATTTAAAGATTTAGGCAAGACAGATGTTGACTTATCACAAAGTCAATACACATTATCTGATGATTTAACTTTTAATGTAAAAACCGCAAAAGTTAATATTTTAGAAAAAGACTGGTTTAACAAACTAGATAAAAAAGACGGTAAAGAATTTATATGATATTCATATTCAAATGATGCTTTTATTGGTGAACACGAAGAAGGCAAAAAATGATATGATGGTGTTCAATTATTTAAAATTGATGGAATTGCAGGCAAGGAAGCACAAGCTGTAGCTGAAAGTGCTATATTTAATGAAAAGAACAAATGAAAAACAACTTCAAAAATGGAAGTTGCAAAAGATAGTACCAATAAAACAATCGAATTTAAATTCAGAATTTTTAACTTTACAGAAAAGAAAATATCGTCTCATGTGTATTCGTTAAAATTAAAGGCTGAATAATTAATTTGAAATTTTTCACTTATTTAAAAAAAGCACTATGTGCTTTTTTATTTGTAAAAGCAGCATATCACCTTTTAGTGACTAATAGCTTCATTGATAACATAATACTTATATATATTTTCTAATATAGCATTAACAAATTTATATAAATTTGCTTCTGTATCAAAAAAAGATTTGGTAATTTCAATAGCTTCATTAATGACTATTTTTGGGTCAATAGTCATTAATTCATGTGATGCATTAATTAAAATAGCTCTAATCAATGGTGATATTTTGTCTCAATTGTTATTATTTAAAAATTTAATAATTATTTTTTTGTAATAGTCGTAATTTTTAGCTATTAATTCCAGCTGATTGAACTGATCACTGTTTAAATCACTTTCATTTTCAAAAATTACTGATGGATTTAATGTTAGAGCAAGCAATTCATATTTATAAATGATATTAATAATACCAGTGCGAAATTCTCTTCTTAATTTCATAATTTTCCTATTATATAATAATTCCTATCTTAGTAAGATATTTGATTTAACTGGTTAACATGTTTATCTTTTAAAATGTTAATCACTGGATAAATAGATGTAAGTATAATAACATACACAGGCAAAGTTATCATGCTTTTTACAACAATTGGTATAGCAAAAACGGCATATTTATCACTAATTGTTCAATTTTTGTTTTGTAAGTAATTCATATATTTTATATAAACAATTGGTCCAAAAATTCAACGATAAAAAACTATAACAAAAGTGGTAATGCTTAATATGAGTAAATAGTCTAATAATTTAGGACTTTTATTTTTTAAATAAAATATAGAAATAGTTATCGTGCTCATTAATGCTAAGGCTAAATATATTACCATACCAATAATCGTTGCAAATTCAGGAATATTTATTTTTTTGTCTTTTTTAGCATTATATTTTTGTAAATTAATTCCAATTTTGCCATCAGTAGTTTGATATACATTTTGAGAATATATTACTATCATAACAGTTATTGCACTAATAATTACAATAAAAGGCACAATTATTTTTGCATATTTTGTGGCTTTAAAAAAAGTAAAATATAACGAGCTTATAAAGGCAATAATTGGTGGTCAAATAGCATATAATCAAAATCACGTACCTATCAGTCCACTAATTAATAGAGACAATGTATCAGCTAAAAATGCTATAAATGAACCTTTAAAAGGCCCTAGTATCATTCCAAAAATAATGCAAAAAAATATTTCAGTTGTAAATAGATTATTTAGTCCAGTTATTTTCATTAAAAAATATGAAAGGATAAAAAAACCTAGTAGAAAACCCGATAAAACTAACTCCATAATACTAAATTTAAATGGATGTTTGAAAACGGAGTTAAATTTTTCCCAAAAGCTATATTGATTTCTTTCTTGATTATATTTCATCAACGAATCGTCGATTTTTAAAATATTATTAACATTTTTGTCTAAATTAGTTATTTTATAATTCATAGTATTAATTATTATAATAGGTATTAAAATAATATATTATTAATTATTATGAAAAAATTAGAATTTGGAACAGCAGGAATTAGAGGCAAAATTGGCAAAGGCGAAGAAAATCTTAACTTTGCTCATGTGCAAAGAATAGCACATGGTTATAGTAAATACTTGCTTGCTAAATATCCTAATCAATTAATTAAAGTAGTTATAGGAAGGGACAATCGTCATAAATCATATAGTTTTGCACAATGTTGTGCAACCATTTTAGACTCTTACGGAATCAATGTTATTTTTTCAAAAGATATTAGTCCAACTCCATTTGTGAGTTTTGCTATTATGCACTATCAAGCACATGGTGGCATTAATATTACAGCAAGCCATAATCCAAAAGAGTACAACGGAATAAAAATTTATAACAATTTAGCCATGCAATGTTTACCTGATGAAATGGACGAAATGATTAGCTATTTTGAACCATATGCTAATTATTCAGAATCTTTTAAACTTCAAAAAAGCATCAAAAAATCTGATTATAAAAATTTAGAATTCATTTCAAAGAAAGTTATTGATAAGTATATCAATGCTGTAGCTTTAGTAGGCGAGCAAAATGGTGACAATAATTTATTTCCATCAGATATAAAAATTGCATACACACCATTACATGGCACAGGCAACAAATTTGTGCCTAAATTATTTAATATTTTATTTTCCAAAAATGACAAAAAACACTGTGAAAATGTATTTTATGTCAAGGAACAAATGAAACAAGACTCACGTTTTTCAAGCTGTATTTTTCCCAACCCTGAGAAAAAACAAGCTTATGAATTAGTTATAAAACTAGGTAAGAAGGTTGATGCTGATATTCTTTTAATGACCGACCCAGATAGCGATAGAGTTGGATTAGCTGTTAAGCATAATAATGAGTATCAATTATTAAACGGAAATGAAACTGCTATTATCATTACTAAATTTTTGCTTGATACATTTAGGATTGAAAATACTAATAATTATTATTTAGTTTATTCATATGTTTCAACTAACGTGCCTGAAATATTAGCATCTAAAAAAGGTATTGAGTCATTTGTGGTACCAACCGGTTTTAAATGGATTGGTATGACAATTGATCAACAAAAGCAAGAAAATAGAAAATGCTTATTTGCTTTTGAAGAAAGCTATGGTTCGCTTATTAATGAAGATTTATCAAGAGATAAAGATGCACTTCAGTCTATTTCAATATTAGCAAAAATGGCTTCATACTATAAAAAGCAAGGTAAAACATTGGTAGATCTATTAAATGAAGTATATGATGAAGCGGGCTATGTGTCTAGTGAAAACGTTGAAATAACTATAGATCCAAACACAAATTTAAAAAACTTACAAGAAAAGTTTAAGAATATCGATTTAGATAATAAAGTTGTAGTCGATTTTAATTTAAAAAATAATTTTTTAAAGTCAAATATGATTCAAATAAAATTTGAAAACGATAATTCATGATTGGCATTAAGACCATCAGGAACAGAACCAAAAATAAAATTTTATATTTTTGCATTTGACAAAACAGCTGAATTATCAAAAAAGAAGTTAGATTCTTTCAAAAATAAAATTAATGAAATAATTAATTAAAATTATTATTTTGTTAATATAATCATAATATTAATATTAAAGAATACTAATATTAATATTCAAGAAAGGGAAATTATGGACAAAAAGAAAAAAGGTTTAATTATTGGCGCAGCAGTTTTAACTGCTGGCGCTATTATTGCGACTCCTATAATAGTTATAAAAAATAATAAGACAAAAGGCAAAAATAATGTAAATGAAAACTTTGTGTTAAAAATAAACGAATACAAAGAAAAAATAAAAATATTTACAAAAATTAACTCGCAAAATGAAGTTATTGAATTAAACAGCGAAATAAAATCAGCAGAAGATGCAACTAGAAAAGGCAACTTAACAAAAGAGGAAGCTGATTTACATTTACAAAAAATCGAAGATGCTTACAATAAAGCATTAGTTGCTCTTGATAATTTCAACATAAAAACTAAAAAGGATGAATTAAGTAAAAAAATCCAAGAGATAACTACTAATTTAGAACAATTTATCAACCCTAACCTTGTGTTAATTAAAGAGCAAGTTAAAAAAGCACTAACGCATGCACAAACAATAGCTAATAACAATACATCATCGCTTGAAGATTTAGATAAAGAGTTAAAAAATCTTGCGGAAGTTTTTGATTCTAA
>NZ_JNJV01000044.1 GCF_000702785.1 Mycoplasmopsis primatum ATCC 25948
TTAAGTCAAAACACCTTTCCTAATGACGGCATTACAAATCAAATATCATATGGTGAATGAATCAAAATAATTAAAAAATTATGTGTGGAGTACAATATTCCATACATTGAAAATTGACAAGAATATATTAATAGTTCAACTGACATGTTTGGTTAGAAAAATATAAAAGTCTAGGTTTTTCCTAGACTTTTAATAATAGCCCACAAAGCATATTCTGATGTTATTAGGTTTAAAGTCCAACAAAATTTCAAAGTTCTTTTCAATATCATTTTTTAAGTTTTCAATAGCGTCTTTTAAAGACACATTTCTTTTGATTTTAACATCTATAACAAACATAACGTTCGATTGATCACTCAAAAATGAAATTCTTGGACTACTTGCTAGTTTAACAACTTTTGATTCAGAAATAGAATTATTAATTAAATCTATAAATGTTTGCTCAGAAACCGAAATATTTTCATTAACCCCAGTAGTAGATGTTACAAAGTTCATTATTTGTTGGCTCTACCAACATATTTACCAGTTTCAGTTGAAACAATAATTGTTTCACCTTCGCTGATAAACATAGGTGTTTCTAATTCAAAACCGGTTTCAAGTGTCACTTTTTTTTGTGGGTTATTTGCTGTATTACCTTTAACAGCATCAGGAGCTGATGTAACTAACAAAGGCACATTAGCATCCAATTCAATATCAAGAATTTCATCTTTATATTTTCTAATTTTAACAATCATTCCTTCTTTTAAAAAATTCATTTCTCACTCAACATGTGAAAGCGGAATTTCCACTTGTTCATATGTTTCTTGATCCATTAATATAATATTTGAACCATCTGAATATAAGAAACTCATTGGTCTTTTATCAATGTGCGCCTTGCTTACCATTACGCCACCAGTATATGATTTTATGGTAGTAGCACCAGTTCTTAAATTTTTTACCTTGGCCTTAACATTAGCTTGCCCTCTACCTTGTTTTGAATGTTGTGCATCAAGCACAACAAAAATTTCACCATCGTCTTCAAATGTAATTCCGGGTTTAAATGTATTTACATTAATCATATATCCTCCAAATTATTAAAAACAAAATTATTTGTAAATTAACTAAATACAGAAAAAACTTTATTATAGTTTTCTGCTTCACCTTTTTCTAAAAAATTAAAATATTTTAGTTTATCCTTAAAATCAACATAAAGCGGTAAAAGTTTTAAAGATAAACATTGAATAAGCGTAATGGCTCTTCCAACTCTTCCATTGCCTTCAGCAAAAGGATGAATTTTTTGAAAATTTATATGAAATTGAGCAATAATTAAATACTTTTCTTTTACTGATTTTACCTTCTTAATATTTAGATTATATTCATTAAGTATTTTAGCAATTGCTTCTTTAACCTCGCCAGGTTGGCTTGGCTCATACTGAGAGTTTTCAATAGAATTTTGTATCGATTTAAAGGCTCCTTCTTCGTCAGTCAAACCTTTCATCAAACTACTGTGAAGTGTTAAAATTGTGTAAATATTAATCTCTTCACATTGGTTATTATTTTCATAAATATCAATAACTGTTTGATAATGATTTTTAATTTCTAAGATTTCCTTAGCCTTCTTAGTTTGTTTTAGCGATCCTTTTGATATCAATTCTTTCGTTTCATCGACTGTAAAAGAATTCTTGTCAATATTGCATGAAAAGGTTGAAAAAATTAATGCAAATTTTTGAATTCTTCTATTCATTAGGCCGCCTTCTTAACATAGATATTATTAATATTTAAAATATAAAAAAATAAATTAATATTAATAATTTTAATTATAAATTAGAATTTACAAAAGATAATAAAAACCCTATTAAATAGGGCTAATTATTTGTTATTGTGTCTAATTGCAAATATTATTGAAACAATAAAATATGGCAATGTTAGAACCATTCCAAAACAAGCAGTGCATATTGAAAAAGCTAACCAACCATCTCCTAAATTAGCATTTGCAAGTGCACAAATCACATAAATTAGTGAAATTAATGTGCCCACAATAAATAATATCAAGGTAATTGTGAGAGCTAAATTAAGTGCTTTTGTTCCTCTTTTTTCACCATATACACTTGTAAAATAGGCAATTAATAACTGAATGCTTAATGTAATACCAACCGTTGCTGTTACAATAGTTGCAGTGTCTTGGAAAAGCGGTTTACGCGAAACTAATAGTGCAAAAGCAACTGTGTAAAAAATTATTAATATTGAGCAATCAATTAATGATTGAATAATATAACTCTTAAAGCTTTTGTTCATGTTTATCCTTATACTCCTTCCATAATATAATTAATATTATAATAATAGCATAAAAACACTTATATTTAATGAGAGAGTTTTAATATAATTTTTATGGTAAAACCTATCTATTTAGACTCACTAATACAATAATTAATTTATAAATTAGTGTGTTTAATAGTCAAATAAATTAAAAAATAAATTAAAATAAGCATATATTTAGTAAATATAAATAGGAGAAAATATGAAAAGAGTTGGCATATATTATAGTAAATCAGCAAAATATCCATGAGTTTTAAAACATCCTAAAAAAGAAGTAATAATTGGCGAATTTAAATCACAAGAAGACGCATTTTATTGATATATTAGTTTTAAAATTGAAACTTTAATCTTATTATTTGATGAATCTAACCAAAACACAGGCCAAATTGCTTATATCAAAGATGAAAGCAATAACAATCGTTTTATTTTTATTCCACAATCATCAGGCATAGACATAGACCTTGACTATGCTGCAATTTGTGCTAAATTTGGAATTGATCCTCTTAAATTTTCAAAGCTTAAATCGGATATTGAAATTGAAAACATGAATAAAGATCTAATATTCAACTATTTCCAAGACCCAAGAACATATTTTGAACCAAGATATGAAATTAAAAAAAGATCTAAGGACGATTATTTAAACAATGAAGCCAGAACAAAAATTTTGCAAATAGAACTTAGTGGATTAGCTGATGTAGACAGGCACACTAGAACACAAATAGCTACTGCAATTGATGAAATGCCACCTATTTATGAAACAAGCAAAACTGTTGAAGAAAATAATACTAATGAAAAAATAAACAATAATGATAATAATAAAGATGACGCTAAAGCCGAAATTAAAACAATAGTTACTAATGAAAACCAATTCATTAATCAAACTAATGTTAATGAAATACCAGATCAAAAACTTAATGAAAATAGCTTCCCGGATCTTGAAAACTTTGAATCACAAGATGTACAAACAAAAGATAAAGAATTTTATGAAAAATTGGATTCTGATAACTTTTTGAACACAGCTGAAACAGATAAAGTAGATAATAAAACTGTTAAAGCAATAAAGGAAGTTAATAAAAAAAGAATTAACAAAAAAGCCAAAAAAACATTTATTGCTCTATTCTCTATTATCGTTATTGCTGCTATTGCATTTGGTGTATTATGTTTATTAAACTGACTAGGTATAATAGACTGATTGCCTTTTATTCCTGTAAAACAATAATAAAAATCATTTCTGCCAACCAATATATTTAATTTTTTATAGTCTATAAATTAAAATTTACATATTTAGAATTTAAATATATAATATTATTGCTTTTTAGCCCGAGTGGTGGAATTGGCAGACACGCTAGACTAAGGATCTAGTGAGGCAACTCATGCAGGTTCAAGTCCTGTCTCGGGCACCAGATATAAAAATCAAGGTAATTAGCCTTGATTTTTGTTATTTGGTTTAATATGAAACAATATATTGCGTCAATAAAAGGCATGAAAAAGAAAACATCTACTGAACTTATAAAAACCTTATAGCAAATGTAAATTAAATAAATAGTGAAACAATACATAAAGAAGTCTATAAAATAGCATCTTTCTAAAATTTTCTAAATTAAAATAATACAAATTATTGTGTTCTTTGTAAGCGCTATAAATTTTTGAAAATACGAGCGTTTAGCAATATTTGATATAATTTTTATGCATTGAAAAATGCGAAAAGAGTCAGTTAATTGAAATAGTAATTATGAAACATTTATATTTTATCTGAACTACTATTGTGGTGAAGACAAAATCAATTTGATTCATATTTAATATCTTGACTAATTAGACCTAATATGATTACACGCCATAATAGGTATGTTTTTGCTTTTATCAATGCAAAAAATATAATAATTTATTGGAGAAATTTAAATGGAATTCGACGATTTTAAAAATGTCCAAAAAACAATTCGTTATGAATTTAGAAATGAAGATTTGCTTCAACAAGCATTCATTAGAAAAAGCTATTCTCAAGAAAATGGAGGCCAAAATAATGAGGTATTAGAATTTGTCGGC
>NZ_JNJV01000045.1 GCF_000702785.1 Mycoplasmopsis primatum ATCC 25948
AAAATCAATGCTTAAATTATAAAACTATATTTGCCCACGTACTATTATGAAAATATTCATCTTCAAAACAAAAAATGCCCGTTTAACTAAACAGGCATTTATGTAATTGCATATTTGAATGATTCTAAAGAATATCAATATTTTGATTTTTTAATTCATTTTTCATATTTTGGGGTCAGACGCTAACTTGCACTTCTCCTATATGTTTTTTTTCTAATAAATACATACTCAATCTACTTTGACCAATGCCACCGCCGATAGTTAAAGGCAATGATTCATCTAAAATTTTTTGATGATAATCGCTCATATCAGCATCTGTTTTTTTAGTGATTCCAATTTGTTTTAATAATGAATTTTTATCTACTCTTATTCCCATAGATGAAATTTCAAGTGCTGTGTTATTAGTTTCATCATAGAAAATTAAATCTCCGTTTAGATCTCAATCATCATAATCAAACGCTCTTTTTGATTGTGGTTTTCCATCAGGAAGATTATTTCCAATTTTGTAGATAAAAACTGCTTTATGTTTTTTGGCAACTTCATTTTCTCGTTGTTCTGGTTCTAAATTTGGGAACATTTTATATAAATCATTTGAATCGATAAAAGTTACCGATGTGGGTAATTTAAGAGATAAAGCAGGATATTTAAAACATAATTTGTTTTCAACATACTTTATAGATTTAAAAATAATATTTACAATTTTCTTTAGAAAATCTAAATTTCTTTGATCCTTGCTAATTATCATTTCTCAATCTCATTGGTCAACATAAAGTGAATGTTTATAGTCAACTTCATCATCTTTTCTTATGGCATTCATGTCAGTTCATAAACCTTCGCCAAGGTTAAAATTATATTTTCATAATGCAAATCTTTTTCATTTCGCTAACGAATGAACAATTTCAATTTTCTCATCTCATTGTTTTGGACAAAAATGAACCGGATCATCACCGTTAAGACCATCATTAATTTTCGAATTAGAAGTTACAAAAAGTGGAGCAGATACACGTGTTAAGTTTAAATCTTTATTAAGTTTTTTAGTAAAAGCAAACTTTAAATCTTGAATTGCTTGCTGAGTTTCTTTAATTGATAACTTTGATTTATACATAATTTCCTTAAATTTTAAAATATTTTCTTTTCGTCGGACTCTTGTTTAACTTTTAATATTTTCTTATTTTTATACCTTTGAATCAACATCAAAATTAATTGTGTAGCATAAATACCCAATGAAATTGCTTGCCATATAATCGCGCTTAAATATTGAGATTGAGCTCCGGCATTTACTATAAAACTAAGCCAATAAATGCACCAGAAAATGTTTGAAAGTGTAAATACATATACCATTCCTATTGACATTCCAGAATAATCTTTTGTTTCAAAACTTTTGAGAATTTGAGGTAAGAAAGCAAAAGTTGTAATAATAGGTATGATTTGGGCTATCACTGATTGAAGTAAATTTGAAATTTTTCATCCCAGCGCAAGAGCGCAAGAAGCAATAGCAGTCATAGCTAAGTATAAAATAGATGAAAGGGATAACACCATTCATTGAGAGCGTTGTCTCCTGATATCACTTGAATACCTATATGTTAATCATAGTGTAAATATATATATGAAGCCGCTTATAATATTTGCAATTACTAATATAAAAACTTTTTGTGTGGGATCAAATGAACCTAGAAAAATTCACCCAATTAAACCAGCAAAAAACATTCAATATGAATAATATTTCACTGAACCTGTTTTTTTGCTTTTAAATAAACTGATTGCTTGTGGGAGTCCTAGAATTGTTGTAAGTGTTGCAGCAATAAAACCTGAAATAATAATAAATCATGCTGATATTGGTTTGTCGCCATTAACGAAAAAAATTTCATATACTTTATTCATAAATATTAATTTTATAATAAATAATTAATTATTAAAGATGTTATATCAAATGGTATATTTATCTAAAAACTCTGTTTTAAAGATAAATTAGCAAAACTACTTTTTAATTGAATCATTAATTATTTCGTTAATTTCAGCAGGTTTTTGATGAAAAAAAGCGTGTCCGCATTCATTAAGTTTATAACTTTTGAACCTTGGGTTATCTTTTAGTAAATTAGTAATTTCAAAATTAGTTACATACTTATCTTCATCTGAATATATTATCGTAATAGGTTTATTAGCTTTTAAATATAAAGGTTTAACTACATCATCAAGGTATTTTTGGTTCAAGAATTGCTCGCTAACAAGATAATTATATTTTTGATATGTTTTATCTTTTTCAGCTAATATTTTTGGAATCATGGTTTTAATGGCTCTTTTATATATTTCACTTGGTTCGTACATTAAATTAATGTATGAATCATATATTTCTTCTGGGGTTTGTGCTAACATTCAACCCTTGGCTTTTTGAATATCTTTATTAGAAGCTGAGTAATAATTAAATGGACTAACTAAAATTAATTGTTTAATATTTGACTTATGTAAATTCATTAGGCATATAACTCCGCCCATTGAATGAGCTATTAGATTTATAGATTGTTTGCCAAAAATTTTGTCAATAAATTCGCTTAAAATTTGTCCATAATATTCTAATGTAATGGGTATATGATTGTCAGTTGAATTTCCACAGCCTGGTAAATCAATAGTATAAAGTACATAGTCTCGATTTTTTAAATTTAAAACAGGGGAAATGGTTTTTCCCTTGTCATTAAAGCCATGCACAAACAAAAAAATTGGTTTATTGTGTGGATTATCTTCAAATGAATAATGAATTATTTCAGAGTTAATTTGGATAGTTTTGTGCATAAATTAACCTAAAATAATTTGAACTATTTCATCTTTTGTTAAAGTTCCAAAATAGTTTTCCATATCTATTTTATCAAGCACTTTTCTTATTGAAGCTTCATCATAGTGTATGTTTTTAAAAAGAGGTTCCACTTCTCTAATGTCTTTTTTACTCAAAAAATCACCAGCAAAAATTATATTTTTAATAATTGAATTTTCAATAGTTCCATAAACTGTAATTAAACCACCAGGGAATTTTTGAGTGTTAGTATATGTAAAATCAGCAAATCTATTATATTTTCATTCATCAGAACTAAATAAATCTCTTAGTTCTATAAGTTTTTTTTCATACTTAGCATATGGAATTTCTTCAAGAGTTGAATTTTCATTTTTCACAAAATATGAAACTAACGAATTTTTAAATTCATCAACAGTCATTTTCTTAGGCAATAGGTCATTAATATTAGCCACTCTAGCACGCACTGATTTGATACCCTTTGATTCAAATTTAATTTTATTAGGATTAAGTGCTTTTGATAAATTAGTCATATCTACATTAAATAGTAATGTTCCATGTGAAACTATTCTGTTTCCTGAAATATATTGGGCATTACCACTAATTTTGCAACCATTAGCTAAAATATCATTTCTGCCGTGAAATTCAGCTTGTAGTCCTAATGAATTAAGAAAATTAATTATTGGCTTCAAAAATTTTTGATAACTATTATTATCTGATTTGTCAGATATAAAACTGAAATTTAAGTTATTTAAGTCATGGAAAACAGCGCCACCGCCTGATTTTCTTCTTGCTAAATCAATCTTGTGTTCTTTAACATATTCACGATTAATTTCTTCATAAGCATTTTGATTATTACCAATAATAATTGCATTATTGTGTTGATATAAAACTAATACATCTCCTTTGATGTCTGGATCGTTCATAATTATATTTTCATACGCTAATGTTTCATATGGCGAATGACTTTCAATTACAAATATTTTCATTTTAACATCTCTCCTTTATATGAAGTTTATAAATATGTGTAATTATATTATTTTATAAATATAGCAAATACTAAAAAGTCAAAGTTTCAATAAAAATATTCATTCCAAAAGTAAAATGCACCTAGAGAAAAATCTAGATGCATTTTTGCTGCCTTTTTATATAAAATTTAAGTATCCAAAACAGAAAGGCGAATAAATTATATATGAATGTGTATAAGATATCTAAAATTGATTTTTGTATAGGATTTAAGAAACTCAACCTAAAAAGAAACAAGTATATTACTGATCATGTGCATTATGCTATTTTGGAAAGAGACTGAGAAAGCATTCTTGAAAAATGTAATATTTCTACAAATGCAAATAATATTTCTGCTAGAAAATTCAAAAGAATTTTGATTAAATTTTGTAA
>NZ_JNJV01000046.1 GCF_000702785.1 Mycoplasmopsis primatum ATCC 25948
TCTTTAATATTGGTTAAAGTTATTGCTGAAGGATCAATGTTAGCCTTTTCTTTAATATCGATTTCTACCTTAGATAGCAATGTTTCCAATTCATCTTTTTTAGGTTTATCATTATCCTTACAACTTGATGAAACTAGTGTTGCTACACTGGTTATTGCAATACAACTCGATAATATTAAAAATTTCTTAATCTTCATATAACCTTTCGAAAGACATATCATATACATAGCAAATATGTCTATTCAAATTATATTATTTATACATAATAGTGGCTTTTTATGAAAAATTTAAAACTTGTTTCCATAATTAAAAAAATAGGTGTTTTTCTTGCCAAATACACCTATAAAACAGATAAAATGTGTTAATGAAGAATAAAAAATACTATAGATTAATTTTTAAAATTCCATTATTAACAAAGCTTTTGCCATTTGAATTCATAATCAAATCTACTAACTCTGGATAATCACAAAATGGATTTCTAAGACCACCTTGTTCATTTGCAATAGCATTATTTCTGATTATATCAAAGGCATCAATAGTGTCATTTAATGATCATTTTTTATATACATCAGAATATTTGTTTTTGAATGGAACATTATTTTCATATCCAAAAACCTGCAATCCATAACGTGACATTTGATATGTTGTTGCATGTGTAATAGCAAAGTAAAAATATGCTCTAGCAATATCACCTTTAAACGCATCAATAGGTTCACAATAAGATCCATCTACTTTTGTTCCGTTTTTTGATACAAAAGATGGATTTGAAACTGTTAAATGAGGATAATTTCCACGTTTTTGATTAACAAAAGCATCGGTTGGTCAAACATGATGAGCATCATTTCTTGGGGTATCTTCTTTGTTGAATCATGACTGAGCAATTAGATGTTCACGGTTATATAAACGGCCTTCTTTACCTTTACCTCCACCTCCATGTGTATCTCCGAATTTAAAATTGTATGGATCTTTGCCATTAGGGTTTTCAGAATAAATGTCAAGCACACTATTATCTTTTTCATAATATAGATCTTTGAAAGCACTTCTATAAATGTTATGCAGTGCATCATATGTGCCAATTCCATTTACATATTTAGATTGTAATTTAATTAAACCTTTAAATAGTTCTTGCCCGCTTAAACCTACTAATTCCTTATAGTAATCATTATTTTCATAATATGAGCCTGCAGGTAATTTGTTTGTATTAGTTGATGGATTAGATGGCTTTGGTTGGGCAGGAGATTCAGGGTTAGGAGTGGGCTTAGAAGGAGAGCTTTGATTATTGTTTTCAATAAAGTTTTTTAATCTATTAATAACTTCTTTAATTCATTCGTCATCATCTAATAAAGCAAACTTTTTAGTTTGTTCAACTAAATATAAAATATTTTCTTTTGTTTGATTTTTTTCAGGTTCATTGAATTTTTCGCTAATTATTTTTTCTGCTTTAATAGCAAGTTCCTTTGACTCTTTAATTAATTTGTCTTTCTCAGCATCTGTTTTTGTTTCGTCCTTTTTATTACATGATGTAGATACCAAAGGAGTGACTAAAAGAGCAGGTGTAATTAGTGAGCTGCTGATTAAAAAGAGGGTTGTTTTTTTAAATTTTTTCATCATTTTAAGGTTTCCTTATTTTTATATAAAAAATATAAATAAATTTTATATGTATATAAATTTATATAAATGTTTATGAAAATAAATATGAAATGAAAATATTCATTCAAGCGAAATTAATCATATATTTAATAACATATAATTTATACAATAACTAATATATTCGCAATAATTAGGAGTTTTTACAATGAATATAGAACAAAAAGTAGTTGCATCGATGCAGGGATTATCTGTTGATGCTATTAACAAGGCTAATGGTGGACATATAGGATCTGCTATTGATATGTGTCCGATTATGTTTGCCTTAATTGGTAAAAAATTAAAATTTTATAAAGATGATCCAAAATGAATATCAAGGGATAGACTAATTCTTTCAGCAGGGCATGCTTCAATGTCTTTTTATTCAATGATGCATTTTATGAATTTGTTATCAATTGAAGATATAAAAAATCATAAAAAAATGAATTCAAAAACACCTTCGCATCCTGAAATTGATGCCTTTGATTTTGTTGATGCTTCTACTGGCCCACTAGGACAAGGCATTGCTATGGGAGTTGGTATGGCAATAGCTGAGAAAAAAATGTCAATAAAAATAAATAAAGGAAACTATAAAATTATTGATAATTACACTTATGTTATATCTGGCGATGGGTGTCTTCAAGAAGGTGTGGCTCTTGAAGCATTGCAATTAGCAGGAACTTTAAAATTAAACAAGTTCATTCTTATTCATGACTTTAATAAAATACAATTGGACTCACCAACTAACATAACTAATAATATTGATTTTATAGCTTATTTCAAGGCACTTAATTTTAATACAATTGAAGTGCAAGAACCTACAATTAATTTAATTGAAAAAGCTATTGATGAGGCTAAAAATTCTGATAAACCAACATATATCATGGTCCATAATACCATTGCTCCACACACTCCTTTTGAAAATAGCCCTAAGGGTCATTCTGGTACTTTAACAACTGAACAAACCCTTCAATTTAAAAAAAATTTAGGATTAGAAAATATGGAACCTTTTAACTATGATGAAGATGTTTATACTTACTGTGCACAATTATGAAATAAGAAAAAAATAGACTATGATAACTGAGTTGCAAGTCTTGCTAATCATAAAAAGGATTTTCCTTGAATCCATTCTTTATTTAATGAAACTATTAATAATAAAACTAATTATGATTTTTCTAAAATTGCTTTAAAACAGGACAATTTAGCAATTAGAGACTATTTAAATACTTTTTGTGAAATCGTTGAAAACTACTACCCATTTTTAATAGGTGGCTCAGCTGATTTAGGTTCTTCAACCAAGATTCAGTTCTTAGACTATTTCTACAATGGCGGTCAAAAAATCAGCTATGGTGTAAGAGAATTCGCTATGAGTGCTATCAATAATGGAATTAATTTATATGATGGTTTAAAAACAATTGATGCAACTTTTTTAGTATTTGCGGATTATGCCAAAGCAACATTAAGATTAGGCTCGCAAATGAAATTACCAGCAGTCCATATTTATAGCCACGATTCATATCAAGTTGGCGGCGACGGAAAAACACACCAGCCGATTGAACAATTAACAATGCTTAGATCGATACCTAATTTGCTAGCAATTCGTCCTTGTGATAAATATGAATTATATAAAGCGCTTAATTTTGCCTATAATCAAAATGAATATCAAATAGCAATAATTGCAAGCAGGCAAAATTTGAAGACATTTAATAAACATCCAAAAGGTGAAATTTCTCCTGCGTATTTTATTGATAAAAATAAAGACTTTGATATATCAATTCTAGCAACTGGTTCGGAAGTTGAATTAGCACACAAAGTATCATTAGAATTAAAAAATAATGGTGTTGTTTCTAATGTTATCTCAGTTCCTATTTTGCAAAACTTAATTAATAATGATAAACTTGCTAAAAAGCTTATGCTTAATAAAAAACCTATATTTATAATTGAAGCAAGCAATGACCCTTTGTGATATAAGTTATCCAAATATAATAAAGTTGATGGCCACTTTGCAACTGATTATGGCTATTCAGATGACGGGCAAATTGTATATGAATATATGGGATTCACAGTTGATAATATTATTAATAAAATTAATAAATTTTTAAAGAATAAACAAAAATAAAGGCTTTTGTCCTTTATTTTCCTGAGTTTCCGAGTTGCTAATTAATTTAGCAACTTTTTTAATGTCCTATATTACTTAAGTAATATAGAAAAAAATATTTTTATCTATACATTATATACCATTTATGATATAATTTAGGTGTTATGAGTAAATCTTTATATATTATGAAAACAAAAAATGGAAGTAGAAATAATCAAAGCTATTATGTTTTTGTTGCTACTTCTGCTGGTTATGGAAAAGGATATAAAAAAATAGTTTCATTAGGTAACCTAGAATCTTTGGAAGCAAAAAATCCACAATGTATTGA
>NZ_JNJV01000047.1 GCF_000702785.1 Mycoplasmopsis primatum ATCC 25948
CAACAACCTATGCCACCAAGAGGGCCACAACCTGGTTTCCAACAACCACCTAGACCAATGGGACCTCAGCAACCTATGCCTCCAAGAGGGCCTCAAAATAATGGTCAATTTCCACCTTTTCCACCAAAAGGTCCATATAATAGATAAATTAATTAAAAACTGGGACTAACCCAGTTTTTTTGATAAATAAATTATATGGCCGATGGTAAGGGATTTGAACCCTTGAATGATTTGCATCATTATCTGTTTTCGAGACAGACCTCTTCAGCCACTCGAGCAACCATCGAATTTGTATGTTTTAAAATCTTTTTAATTATAATTTAAAAATACTAATTCGTTTTATTATATTGAAAGGAATATTATGGATGGATCATTAACAATGTGAATAATTTTGGGAGCACTTGTGGCAATTATCTTATCAATGTTTACATATAGTGCTATCAAAAGCAAAATAACTAAAAAAAGGAAAGCTAAAAAAGATGCTGAATTTAAAAGTAAAACAGCTGAACAAGTAAAATTAACTATTGTTAAATTAAACTCATTAATTGATATTAACAATGAGTATTTACAAAAATTTGAGCCTTCAATTGGTTCCTTCAAAATGAATGATATTGTGCAAGTTGCTAATAACTATTTAAATAATATGCAAAATGATCTTGATTTTAGAGAATATATAGTTAATTCAGATACAGCATATGACTTTTTAAAATATTTTGTTAGATTGTCTCATACACGTTGTAATAATTGAGCAAAACAATGTTCTGATATTAAAGAATATTTAGAAAAAGAAATTAAAGTAATGGACACTGAATTTGTCGAAGAGAAAACAGCACAAGAGTCAATTAAAATTCGCCAATTTTATGAAAAAGGATTATTTAATAATGACCAAAATGAACCTGCCAAATAAATTAACAATATTAAGAATTATTTTATTTTTTCCTTTATTAATATTAACCGTCCTTTATTGACTATTAATTAAACGCGAATATGTGGATTACAATATCGCGGGTCGAATTATATTAGCTTTCATGCTTTTAATTTTTATAGGTGCTATGGTTACTGATTACTTTGATGGTAAAATCGCTAGAAGCTCTAATCAAATCACAAAATTTGGAAAATTATGAGATCCTATCGCTGATAAATTAATTGTCTCAACAACTTTAATTGCGTTATCATCATTTGGTTTTATTCCTATTTGAATTACTATTTTATTTATTGCTAGGGATTTAGTAGTTGATGCTTCAAGAGTTGTAATGGCTCAAAATAATATTAGTGTTGCCGCTTCTAAATGGGGCAAAATAAAAACCCTTACACAAACAATAGCAATTATTATAGTTTTGATAATAGCGGTAGGTTATGACTATACAGACATTGCTTCTTATACTCATTTACTATTGCAAACTGATATCAAAGTTATAATGATAGTTGCCATTTATTTAATCAACCTTCCAACTATAATAGCATTGTTTTTTAGCTTATTCTCTGGATATAAATACTTAGCAACAGTCCTTCCTTATATCAAGGAAAATAATGATATTGATAGTGAGAATAATCAACATCAAGAATCAGCTGAAAACAATCCAAATAGTAATTAATAAATAATAAAAAAGAGTTATAGCTTAAATGTTATAACTCTTTTTTATATGATTTTCTTAATTGTTTTTGTTTCGTTTTATTATGAAAACATTTTATGTAAAAGTGCATACTTAATTTTCTCTAATTTATCTGTTTTATAGTTGTATAGTTCAATTAGCTCGTCAAGTTTTTTGAATAGTTGACCGATTTTGGATTGCTCATTCTTACATGGAATAGCTATGATATTGTTCATCATATTTTTAGTCGAAATATTAAACCTTGAAATTCCTTGTGCTAATAGTTTTACTTGCTTTCTAAACATTTCAGACCTTAGTGCATATGCTAGAAAAAATGGTTTTAATGAAATATATGGTCTAACTCCAAAACAGAAACTATTTAAATATGTGTTATTCATGTTATGAACTCATACAGAAGACATACCAACTTCATCAGGTGTTTCTGATGACGTAGTAAAAAATATATCTCCATATTTTACTTCGTTTTGCTTCATATCAATTTCTATTTGCTCCACAAGTGTACTTTTCGCAAGGGGATTAAGAAATATATTCATATATGTAATATACCTTGCATCTCCGTGACCAAAATCATTTTTTGATTTGCTTGATAAGCCCATAAATGTTTCACCAATTGCACTTAATCTTTTTGATTCTCACTTTTCATCAAAACCCTTGAATCTTATTTGGGGCAGATTCTCATTATCATTAGGAAACATCTTTCGCAAAAGTGACTTTTTGATGTTTTGAAGTAACTTATGCTTCATTTTGTCATATGTAATTAGACTATCTATGCTCTGGAATAACTTCCCTATTTTTGATTGTTCTAATATTTCGGTTGTGAAACTAACTGAAATATTTTTTAAAATACTATAATACCTTTTGTATCCCTCACTCGTAGGGAGATTGTTTAATAATAAATAATATAAATAATTTCCATTAAAGTGAGAAGCAAACAAAATTTTCACACCATCAGAAGCTATTAAAAAAGGCGACTGTGGTTTGTATAAAGAAAGTGTATGATCACCAAAGATAACAAGGCTCTCGTAATTATCAATAGGGCTTTGATTTGAATAACCAGCAACAGGATTATCTCCTTGTTGTATTACCTCATATAAACCCAAGGGTTCGGTAACCGATATATAATTTTTGACAGAAATATTAGATAATATTTTTGATAGAACACTTTTGTGTCATTGGCATTCAAATCCCTTGAATCTTATTTGTGGTACTTTGCAATCTTTAATCATATAAATCATCCTACTTCTTAAATTCATGTTGCTAATGAGATTTTTTGCAATTTAAATATTCATATTATAGCTAATTAAATAACCATTTACTATCACTCTTCTAATGACCCACAAAAATTGGTTTAGAATTAACAAATTAAATAAACAGATAAATCATAGCTACAAAAGAACCAACAAAACAAACACTATCAAATCTATCAGTAAAACCGCCATGACCTTTAAGTACTTTTGAATAATCTTTTACAGCATTTAGTCTTTTTAGATATGAAAAATAAAGATCTCCACCAACGGCTAAAAATGGTGTTAGTAATAAAACTATACTTTGTGCTCATAAAACTTTTTCCATTAATCCTAAGCCAAAAATCATACCAGCAGAAAATGCATAACATATAATTGTTCCAATTATAAAACCTTCTCATGTTTTTTTGGGTGAAACGTTAGGTGCAAAAGGGGTTTTTATTCATTTATGTCCAAAGAACTTGCCACCGAAGAAACCACCTATATCAGATAATGAAGGGGCGCCTAAAACGAAAACAAACATTCTCCAGTCTTTAATTAATATAAACAATAAAAATATAATTGAATTAATTATAAAAAATAGTGCAAATCAAACATGAAATAATCTGATGAATCTATCAGCATATGTCATATTAACTCTGTTAGTTAATTCAATTAATAAAAATGAAACTGATATTATTGATAAAATAAAGAAATTTTCTCAATTAAAAAGAGTTTTTTTAATTAAATTGAACAAATCAAGATCGGTTAAATTATTGGGTGATTTTTTAAGTGTCAATTCCGTAGTTTGTATTGGCATAAACACCATAAAAACAGCAACAAACGACAAAATTAGACTATATGTTAAATTAAGCCCGAAGGATTTGAAAATTTCATATGCAAGTATTCCCATTAATAAAGATGCAAAAATATAGCCTATTATTCTGGCTTCATAATGATTTTTGCCTCAAATTGCACATGGAACTGTAAAAGCAACTATCACTAATAAAAATATTATTGCTGGCAACACCCTTTGTTTAAATAATTTCATTATAAATAGAATTATAAATATAATTTAAAAATATTAATAATAAATCAATTTTGTATTTTTATTTTGCTCTCTTAATCCTATAAGCGCTGGATAGATAGCAAAAAGAAT
>NZ_JNJV01000048.1 GCF_000702785.1 Mycoplasmopsis primatum ATCC 25948
GATTTGCCCATAAAACAGAAGAATTAGACAATTTACCTATTGAAAAAATTAAAGCTGTTGCTTATGATTTAGTGCTTAATGGTTATGAAATTGCTGGGGGCAGTGCTAGAATATTTGATAAGCAAATGCAAGAAAAAATGTTCAATTTTATTGGCTTAACAAAGGAAGAACAAGAATCAAAATTTGGCTGATTTTTAAAAGCATTTGATTTTGGTGTTCCACCACATTGTGGTATGGCGTTTGGCTTGGATAGATTAATTATGATCCTTACTAATCAAAAATCAATTAGAGATGTTATTCCTTTTCCTAAAAATGCTAAAAACCAAGACATGCTTATGGATGCTCCTAGTGATGTAACAACTAACCAACTTGATGAATTAGATTTAATGCTTAAAAGAAAATAAATTAAAAAAGGCTCTTGTAAAAGAACCTTTTTATTATGCTAATTAATTGTTGGATTTTCAGCGCTTGGGCCAGTTTTGTATTTTTTGTTATTTACAATCTTTAGAATTTCTTGATAAAAATCATAAACATTGCCATAACCAAGTTTTTCATTTCAGCCACCATATTCAGAATTGCCTGGAATTAAAACATAAATTTGTTTTCAAGGGTTAGCGACTTCTTTAAGTGTATATGTAGTTTTCTTATCTTTGGTTACTTTTTCTACGTGTTTAGCATTTGCGCCTTCAGCCATAAAGAATTTACTAATTCCTAAATTTTGATCTCTATACAACTGAACTCTCTCGTCGTTAGTTTTGCCTTTTGAAAGTCTATCGAAAAAGTCATTGAAATTGTCGCCAACTTTCATCATTGTTTTTAATGGAACTTTTGAGTTGAATAATTGTCAACCGTCTGTGTTATTATCCATTCCATCCATTCTATCTGATTTATAAACTTTTTTACCTAATTTGTATGCTACTTTAGAATTAGTTCATGTAATCCATGCTTTGTCTCTAAATTTATTTGTAAATTTCATAGATTCAGCTAATTGTTCAGCATCGCTCTTAGTCATATCCTTAGTTTTTTCATCAGTTATAGCGTCTTCATTTTCTGTTAAGTAAGGCATAGAACCACGCATCCAGAATTGAAAGTCTTGAACAAATTTAACACCAACAGCTTTAAGATTTTTCTTAACAGCATCACGCACAGCTGTTGATTGGTTCATATCTGAGTTATAGAATACTAAACCACCATTATCATGTACATAATTAATAAATTCAACAGCACCTGGGATAGCGAATCTATTACCCTCAAGATCTTTTTCTTCTTTTTTCTCACCAGTGTAGCCACCAGTTAGCATCGCGCTCGCTTCTGTTCAGTCATTTTGCAATACTGTTTCGTCAATATCCATGAAGACAACCGGAATACTTTTGTTGTCAGCTGGCTTAGCAATATCAGTAGTTTTTTCATCAAATTTATTACTAAAATCAAATTGGGAATCATTAGCTAATTTTAATTTATCAAATGCTACTTTTGCACTGTCATAAGCGACTTCCTTACCGATCATAGATTCAACTGATTTAATGTATCAGACAATAGCACCAAACGAACCTACATCTTTGTTAAGTTGACCAATCATATAGTGTATTTGGTCTTCAGTCAATTTAACATCACTTTTTAGATGCTTTGCTATATCTTTAATTGCTGATTTCTTTTCGCTATCACTTAGTTGAGGTCAAATTTCTTTTAATTGAGCTTTAACTGTTTCTATACTAGCTTTTTGATTAGTGCTTTGGTTGCAACTAGCAGCAATCAAAGTTGTTGGCAATATTGTTACTGATGATCCTAGTAAACCAAATAACCCTTTATTTTTCTTCATATTAATACTCCTTTTAGTTAATTAAAGTGAACTTCGCTTTAAAAAAGTAAAGTCATAATTTAATTATACTAAATAGACGAGTTTTATAGTTTGCCCTATGAATTGAAATTCATAAATTTTGAATATAAAAAAACCACATGAAATCAATCATGAGATTTTTGATTCTTATAATGATTATGTGCCTATAAAATATATGAATCATTCTCTAAAAAATTCTAATTTTATGGCGGACTTTTAATCAATACATTTTAAATGCAATGTTAAAAATTTTAAAATTTGATATATTAAAAATATTGAACATTATACTTTTTGAAAATTTTTTAGTAATGATTTTTAATGCTCTTAATTTAGTTAATTTTTTAAAATCTATTATGTTGTTAATATTAAGGTTGATTAAACTTCTATAAAATGTATTTATAATGTGATTTACAGTCTTTTGATTGTTTAATAATAAATAGATTTTATCTATTATTTTGTCTAAATATTTTCATTCTTTATAGGAAAGTTTTTCTTGATTGATTTTTAAAAACCCAGTAATAATATTTGAAAAATCTTCTTTATTTTCTTTGGCTAAAAGAGCAATAAAATTTATTGAAACTTTAACGAACTCTTTTATTTCTTCATTATTTTTTAAAAGAAAATCCTTGTAAAATTCATCAAAATTTTTGAATTTAGAAATACTTTCAGGATCTAATGAATTCTTAAATAAATTAGTAATTGTTTCAAATGAAGCAACTATTTCTTTTGAATAACTCATAGAATTTAGCAATTTTGATAAATTGCTATTTTGCAATACCAATGAGTAGTGGTTTTTAAAGTCATCATTGAGTAAATCAATAATTATGTTGAAATTTTGTTTAGAAGCAGCTGAAATTGTTGATAATCATTTTTTAAATAAAAGAAAAATATTTTCCTGGTTTTTCGCAAAAATTGAATTTAAATAAACGGCTAATTTTTGTTTTTTATTAGAAAAATAAATTTTTTCACATTTAGTTAAGATTTTTAAAAATGTTTTATTAGTGAATAAGAATTTAAAGAAATTGATAATATTATCATCAGTAAAAATTTTATTTTTGATAAAGAGATATAAAGAAGAATCATTAGAAAATAATTTTAAAATAAAAAGGCATTTTTCTAACAATATTGTGGATAAAGAAGCATAATCTTCATGATGAAGAATAGTATTTTTTAATGTACTATAATTTTTTATAAATTCTTCTGTTTCTCTCTTAAACAAAGCAAAATAAGGATTTTGAACATTATTTTTACTGCATAATCAAGCATTTAAAATATTAACTATATTATTAGAATTTTTTGGCATTTCAAAAATTTTGTTTTGGTTTTTCTCTAATTCTGTTATCTTTTTGTTTAATTTTTTTAATGATAATTTTTGCATTTTTTTCAAATATTTCGTCGGATAATCATTGGAAGGCAAGATTTTTTTATCAACTAAAAAAGTAAAAAGAATGCGCGATATTTCCTTATAACCTAACTCTGTAGGATGAACATCTAGTAAATTTTCACACATTATGTCAGCATGTTTTTTTCAATAATCAAATTTAAAAACTTTCAAATAATGACATTTTTCATCAATGCAAGCATTTTTAATTGCGTTATTTAAGCATCAGTTTATCATCCTAAATAAATCTTCATATATTATAGGATTAATTTTTTGGTGCTGTGTTAAATAAAGGGGTGCCTAAAAACAGTCAATAATAAGTAAGCTAAAGCTTACTTATTTCTTTTCTTCTTTACAAAAAACTTATCAA
>NZ_JNJV01000049.1 GCF_000702785.1 Mycoplasmopsis primatum ATCC 25948
GTAAAAGACAATTCTCTTGTAGTTGAGTTTAAAATAGTTAAAGATGGAAAACAATCAAATACTAGAACAGTAACAATTACTGGTTTTAAGGAAGCTAAACCTATACCAAGTGTAGAATTAGATAATAACTTGATAGGACAAGCACAAACCATAATAAAATATTTAGAAAAAGAAATTGAAAACGATTTAACTTGTTGAACCGGTTTTAAAAACGAGATTTCTAAAAAATTATCTGAATATAAAACAAATACAAATACTCAAAGCGAACAAAATTTAGTTAACATTATTGATAAATATAATAGTGAAAAAGATGAATTTTATGATTTGTTTATGGGTGAAAATGGCGTTTATACACTTGAAACCTCAATTGATGAGTTAATAGCAAAGAGTTCTAATTCAAAAAGATTTTTTACTGCCATTCCATCATTAAAAAGTCATTATATAACTACAATACAAGAAATGATTAAAACATTAGAATTATTATACGACTTGCAAGAAGCTAAAACACAAGTAGCTAATATATTTACATCAATTCAAAACGATATATTATTAACTCAAACTACTGAAAGCGGTGAATTGATTAATAAATTAAATTCATTTAGAAATAGACAAGCCAAAGCGGAAAAATATAGATATGTTTCTGGTAAAAATGCTGAAGGTAAAGATGTATACACAGATATAGTTCCTAATGCTAAAACTATTTTTGAAGATGCTTATTTATCTATTAACGGAAAAATTACTATTGCGACTTCATATAATGAAATTAAATCAATAATTAATAGTGAAGAATTCAAAAATTTTGATAAAAAGTTTACTGCTTTTGATGAATATGCTGGCTCAGTGAATAGATCTATTAATTTAAAAGCTAACCATAAAGATTTATATCCTTTCATATCACAATTAGAAGAATATAAAACACTTGATAAATTATTGACTGAAAGCCTTGAATTTTTAAAAAACTTTAATAATTTCGATATTGATTTTAGTACACAAGCAAATTCGTTTAGTGAAGCGTTAAAAACTTATACTTCAATTTTTATCTATACTGATAGTAGTGGCGAATTGTTAGAATTTAGTACATTATCAAATAGCACTAAGCTAATTTCACTTTATCTTCGTTCAAAAGATTTATTGAGAACAGTTGAATCTTACATTCGTTATTTAAACACGAATGCTGAATCTAACAGCGCTAAACTTATTGAAACAAACAAGCTTAAGGCAGAAATTGAATCTAAAATCAATGAAGTAAAAACACATCAAGATGTAATTAGTGTAAATTTAGATGAGTTTAAAGTTCAATATGATGGTTGATTTAAAACACTTGATGATATTAAAAATGCAGTTAATACAAGCGTACAAGGTTCTAGTTATAGAAAGTTAAGTTCAACATTTGAAACATACTTTAAAGCAGATGAAGACACTCAACAACCAGCATTTTATGAGCTTATAACTACTGATTATGCTGATGTATTTACAGATGAGCAAAAAAACACTATTAAAACTAAATTAGATGAACTTAAAAAAGCATTAAATAATCAATATTCGTTAGCAAAAATTCCAGGCACAGACAGATCAGATTATTCTCCTATTACTCAAAAAGTTTATCCAATTTTACAAGCTATTAATTCTATTATTGTTTCTAAATTCAAAGAAATATTAACTAGTGAATGAAGTGAAATTCTTAAAAAACAATTAAAATCTAATTTCGATGCTTTTGTTGCTAAACAAAAGAAAGACAATAAACCTAATAAGATTGGTTTAATAAGTAATTCTGCATTTGATTACATCGCTTTTGGTTATTATGGTAAAAAACTAAGAGTTGTATCGTTATTGGACAACAAAGGTAAAATCACTACCAAAACTGGTAAATTCTTAAAAGATTTCCATAGAATTATTGGCCTAAGTACAAATGTCAAATATGTTTTCAATGGTTTTATGGGAAATAAGGAATATAAACCAGCACCAGTTAATCCAACACCAGAAGAAAAAGCTGAATATGAAAAATATGAAATAGCAAATGAATACAAATCAGGCTATGGTTCAAATCAATTAGACTATGAATATACTTATGATTCTAATAATGAAATTAATGGTATTAAAATTAAGGTTTATTTATTAGATAATTCAAGAAGATTATCAAAAGATGAAACATGAGCATTTTATCTTCATGATGAACAACCAATTGAATTAGTTGTTAATAAAAGTGAATTAAAAGTATAGTAAGGTACAAAACACTAAAAAATATTAAAAAGCTTATTTAATAAAATAGGCTTTTTATTATCATGAGTTTTAAAATTTATTAATATTGTAAAATATTAAAAACAAACTTGTATTAAGTTTAATAAAGGAAAATTATGTCAAAAAATATAGATAAATATATAGCGTCTTATTTTCATAAAACTGAAAAAGTAATCGCTAATGAACATCCTAATAATATTATTACCTTACAATTCTTTCAAAGAAGAGATAATGCACTGTTAGCAGGCATGGATGAAGTTTTGAAACTTTTGAAGGATAATACTGATACATCAAAATATGAAATTAGATATCTTAAAGATGGCACACTAATACAAAATCTTGAAGTTGTTTTAGAATTAACTGGCCACTATGATGACTTCGGAAAATATGAAGGCATGATTGATGGTATTTTAACAAGAAGTACATCAATAGCAACTAATGCATATGAATGTGTTAAAGCAGCGAATGGCAAAAATATCATTTTCATGGGCGATAGAGCAGACCATTATTTAATGCAAGAAATTGACGGTAAAGCCGTAGCGCTTGCCGGCGTGACTTCAATGTCGACTGAGGCACAAAACATTCATAAAGTGGAGTCCACTTTCGGTTCAGTTCCACATGTTTTATTACAAAACTTTGCAGGTAATACAGGTGGAGCAATGAAAGCATATGCTAAGAATTGACCTAATGATAAAATCATTTCTTTAATTGACTATCATAATGATGTAATAGCACAAGCATTAGAATCTTATACAGCACTTGGATCTCGTTTATATGGCGTCAGAATTGATACATCAAAAAATATGAAAGACAGAATGTTTGATAATGAATCAATTGATAATAAAGACCATTATGGTGTTAATATAGATCAAGTTAAGAATTTAAGAAAAGCATTAGATGATGCAGGTGCCGACAATGTCAAAATAATTGTTTCATCAGGTTTTAATGCTTCAAAAATTAGAAAGTTTGAAGAAGCAAAGGCACCAGTAGATTCATATGGTGTTGGGCAATCTATTTTTAAATTTGAGTGCTTTTTCTCAGCTGATGCTACATTATTAAATGGAAATAAAGAAGCAAAAGCCGGCAGACAATATCGACCTAACAATAGATTAATTAAATTCCAATAATTTCCTAATAATACTATAAAACAATGATATAAATATTTTTTGAGCCACTATATATGGCATTTTTTTGCTAAGATCCTATATATTAATATTTAGTATAATATTAAAAATTAAATATTAGTGAGGCTTAAATCATGAAAAATAATAAAAAATCTAAAAAAATATTATTATTATCACT
>NZ_JNJV01000050.1 GCF_000702785.1 Mycoplasmopsis primatum ATCC 25948
GAAAAAATAAAACAGGCTACATTAATATTGGCCTGTTTTTAGAATGCAAAAAATGTATTAGCATATCATGAAATATTTTTTCAAGGAATAATATTTTTTTCAATTAAAACAACATAAGTAATTATTGATGCAGCAATTAAAAATAAAATAATATCTCTTCAGGTTGGAATAATAATTCTATATTTTGTTCTTTTAGCATATGGATTATATCCTCTCGTTTCCATTGCGTTAGACAAGTCCTCTGCTTTTGCAAAAGCTGTTACAAAAAGAGGAATTATTAATGTTGTAAACGATTTAATTTTATCTTTTAGTTTACCGTTTTTGTAATCGACACCACGACTTGATTGAGACTTAGTAATTCTTTGTGCTTCTTCCAATAATGTTGGTATAAATCTTAGGGCAATATAAATTATCATAACAATAACATGTGTAGGAATAAAAAGCAATTTTAATGGTAATAAAATGTCGTCAATAGCTCTTGATAACAACATTGGTTTAGTGGTATTCACCATTAAGCTAGTTACCATAATCATAATATAAACACGCAAAACTAGTCCAAGTGTTCTAGCTATAATTTCTCACGAAATATGATAGTCGCCACCTAAATGAATAGGCAAAGGATACCAATTTTTTAATTCTTTATATTGCTCAGTTCAAACTCCATTGCCATCATATATTTTGACTTTCATTGTATAAACATTAACTCAAAATAGAAAGAAGCCAATTAACAGAGGCATAATTCATAACTTTAAAGCAGCCACAGCACTTTTAGTTTCAATCAAATATAAAACTAGCAAAGGAACTAATAATATACCAAGGGTAATAAAATCTTTGGCAATAAAAGTTAATACAATATAAATGATTGCAAAGACAATTTTGAATCTAGGATCCATTTTATGCACTATGGTATCATTCATCATATAACGGCCATAATTGCTATTCATTATTTAGATCCTTTCTTTAAAGCAAGATAGCTATTAATAAATTTTGCTAATTCATCAATAGAGGTCACTCTTGGAACTTTAATTCCCTTTTCTTCTAGTTTTGTAACAAAAGATAATAATTTTGGTGGCTCCATATTATTTTCTTCAAGAAATTTAGTATCTCTTAAAACATCATGAGTGTCGCCATCTTTAACTATTTTGCCTTTTTTAAAGACTAATACTCTGTTAGTGTATTCAAGCACATTGTCAAGGTCATGAGTTACAATGATAATAGTTTTTCCCTGCTTGTGCAATTCTTTAAAAATATTTAGTATTTCCACAACACCCACAGGGTCAAGGCCAGCAGTTGGCTCATCGGCTATGATAAAATCAGGTTCGATAGCTAGTATTCCAGCAAGTGCTACTCTTCTTTTTTGGCCACCAGATAATTCAAATGGTGATTTTTTTAAATAACTTTTATCAAGTCCAACTTGCTCTAAATACTTCGATGCTCTTTCAAATGCTTCAAACCTATTTACACCGAAAGATCTAGGCCCAAAAGCAATATCTTTTTCAATAGTTTCTTCAAAAAGTTGATATTCGGAAAACTGAAAAACAACACCAACTCTTTTGCGAATATCTTTTGCTTTTTTAACTTTTTTTCTAAATGAAGGTTTAATTGTAAAACTATCTAAAAATTTTTCTTTTTGCTTTGTTTTACGGTTATATTTTTCATTTTCAAATGATCACTCAATTGAGCCATTATCTGGAAGTAATAAGGCATTAAGATGTTCGATAAAAGTGGTTTTTCCACTTCCTGTTTGACCTATTATTCCGATAAATTCACCTTGATTAATTTTGCAACTAACATCATCGATGGCAACAAGTTCATGTGGAGTTTTGCGTAAAAATGAATGAGACAAATTTTTTACTGTTATTTGCATATTTGACTAATCAACTCCTTTTCATCATATGTTGGTTTAACGCCGTTAATTCTTTCGCTAAGTTTGTAAATAAAAGGGGAATCTATTTTAGCTAATTCGATAATTTCTTTATTATTGAGTATTTCAGCAGGCGAACCAGAAGCAACAATCTCACCTTTTGAAAATACAAGGCAATAATCAGCTAATATAGCTTCATCCATATCATGTGTAATTGAAATTAAAGTTTTGCTCTTTTCTTTTTGCACTTTGTGAATGATGTCTAATACTTTTCTTTTTCCTAATGGATCAAGCATACTTGTAACTTCATCAAATATAATTATATTAGGATCAAGTGCTAAAACTGATGCAATCGCAACACGTTGTTTTTGACCACCTGATAATGATTGAGGAGTTTTTTGTAAGTACTCTTCCATTCCAACTTCAGCGGCCAATTTATCAATAATAGGTTTCATTTCTTTATGGGGTACACATTTGTTTTCAAGTCCAAATGATATGTCGTCTTCAACAGAAGCACCTATAAATTGATTGTCAGGATTTTGAAAAATAATACCTATTTTTTGGCGAATTTCTCTAAGCGTTTCTTTACTTATAACAGTGCCATCTAATTCAATAAAACCATCAGCAGGTTTATATAATGCTACTAGCAATTTAGAAAAGGTACTTTTACCAGAACCATTATGCCCTAAAATAGCTACATACTTGTTGTTTTGTATTTCAAGGTTTAGCTTGTTGATAGTGTTATTTTGAGCGCTTGGATATTTAAATACTAAATCTTTAACCTTAATCATAGGTTTAATTATATTATTAAAGCGAAATTTTAAAAATATTTTATAAAGCAGGCTAATTATTCCGCTTACTTCCATTATCAAACAAATTGAGCCACCTGTTTTTCTAAAAAAATAGGGGATAATTATTGGTATGAATAAAACAGGTGATAGAGAAAACTGAATTTCAAGAAGTGAAAGAATAGTTAGCGCAATAATACACAATTTAAATTTTACTAACGAAAGGTTGGCGCGCATGTGCGACGTTAGCATTTCAACAATAAAAAGATGAAAATTAAAAATCAAAAAAGCAAATGGCAAAGTTGTTGTAAGTCATAATAATACAAATAATCAAAATGCCAAAAAATATAGTGATGAAGATATAAGAAAAATTGGAGAAATATATGA
>NZ_JNJV01000051.1 GCF_000702785.1 Mycoplasmopsis primatum ATCC 25948
AATTCCATCTTCATCAATTTGAATATGAATGTATTCATAAAATATTTTTTCAATTGTCTCTTTATCGCCAGTTTCTAATATGCTACGTGTAGTTAAAAAGCCGTTTAGCCACATATCAAAAAACAAAGCGAAAAAACTTCTTAAATCATAATTTTTATTACCATTTACATATATATTATTTCTTTCATCATAAATAGGTTGATAAATTTTATCAACTTTTACATGTTTATCAATTCCTAACAAACTCAATATGTTTTTTAATAAATTTTTAGTAAATGCTGGTTCAAAGGTGGTTATTTCATGGGTTTTTATAAATTTATAAGCTCCTTGCTGAATATCTAAACCATCACCGTCATTAATATCAACACAACACAATAATTGAAAAATAAAAATCGCTTTTTGTTAATCTGCTCAAACTTTATCAATCTTTTTATTAAATCTTATTTCGACATCATTTTTAAATTCTAAAAGTTTATTTTTAGAGTCAATATTTTCTTCTCTAAAAATTTTTAATAAGTCTAAATAATATTTACCTTTTTTCCAATGAGATAAACCAGTAGTAGAGCTATTAATATGTTTATTAAAAATAATTGATGATATATTAGAATTATCATCAAGAATATCATATTCATCCTTTTTTAAAAAGGTATTCAAACTGTTAAAACGATTGCTGTTTATAGCAATTAATCTTTTTCTTAACTTATTTGCTAATTGTTGTTGGTCGCTATCAAAAATAATTTTATAGTCTTCCAAATAGTCTAAGAACTGTTTAATATTATTTAAAATTTTTATACACGAAATTCTTCTATTGCCTTCAACAACTATATATTTAGCATCGTCATTTTCTTTTCTAATTAAGATAATTTTTTCACCAGCAGGTTTATAACCAAAATTTGCCATACTATTAATTAAATCTAAAAATGAATCAAAGTCATCAATTATTAATTTTCATATTTCTAAATTTTCTTTATCTTTATTGTAATCTCTGTTAAAACTATTAAAATGTTTAATAAAATCAAACTTAATTTTATTAATTTCACTAAATCTAATATTGCCTAATGCTAATTCAATATCATCAATGTTAATATTATTAGTTTCTTTCATTTTAATCTCTTTCTATAACTAATATTTTATCAACTTTTGTAGCACTACCTTTTTTGGTATTTAACATTTCAGTTATTTTATTATTTTTTATATTACAAATTATAAATAATTACTTTTTTAATTAAAAAAGTAATTAAGTTCATAATAAAATATATATAATAATTATGTTATGAACGATAAAGATAAATATAAAATAAAACTAATAATTAATAAGATACTTACATTGAATGGTAATGAAGCTCAAAGTCAAATAAATTTAATTCAAAAATATGCATATGAAAGTCAAAATATCAAATTCGAATCACCATCTGTTAACTATAAAGATTTCAAAAATGATGGGTATATTCCAAATGAAAATAGATACTTTCAAATTTACTCTCCAATTTCCTTAACTAAAAACAACGTATTAAAAAAAATTAAGGAAGATCTTTCTGGCCTAATAAATCATTTATATTCTGATAAAAAACCTTTATGAACAGGAAAACTCGAAAAGTTTATTTTTTTAATCAATGCAAAACACGCTGAAATCCCTTTATACGAAAACAACGATATAGGTAATTTTGTAAATAAAATTCAAAAAGATAAAAATATTAGTTTTGAATATGATATTGTATCTACTCCAATATATTTAGCTGAAATATTAATGAATACTGATAGTGAAAAAATGGATTTAATTCTTTTGCATCTTGATATGGCTTCAGAATTTAATTTAGAACCTAATTGAATTAGAACAATAATAACTAAAATCTTGAATGCGTGCGTATCAGGCGATTATTTTCAAACCAAATCAAATGATTGTAAGGGTTTTATAAAAGTTGATATCGATACAAAAATTAAAATAAATAAATTATTTAAACTTCGAAATAATATTAGCAAATCCTTAAAAAATTTATACATCATAGATGATACAGTAAAAGAAATTAATCAATATGTAGATAAAGAATATTCCTTTAACTGTTTTAGAAATGAATTAATAGAAATTTGAAACAAAAACAAAACAGAAATGGCTGGTAAAGATATATATGAATTATTAGTAAACTATATTTATGAAAAGGTTGCTATTGTAGATGCTTATGAAAATTATCAAGATGAATCATATAAAAAATTCTCAGAATTATTAGTTGTATATCTATTTAACAATTGTGATATCTTTTTTAAAACAGAAGGAGAGTATAATGATACTTCCAAATAAATATATATATTTAACCGAATCATATTATGGTCTTGGAGCACTTATATTACAAATAATAGGCAAGAAAAAAATGACTATTGATGTAATTTGAGAAAAGTTTAAAGAAAAATATACCCCAGACAATATTTATTCATTCCCCAATTTACAAAAAATATTATGCACTCTAATCTTTTTATTTACTATCAAAATTTTAAATGTGAATGATAAAGGAGAAATTTATAATGAAAATCTTGAATTTAATAATTTATAATGAAACCTTAAAAACAGAAATTAGAAACATTT
>NZ_JNJV01000052.1 GCF_000702785.1 Mycoplasmopsis primatum ATCC 25948
CAACCTAAAAACCTAAAATTGATAGGTAAATTTTCGGTTTTTTAGGTTGGTTTATAATTTGAATAAGTGGCTCAATTTGATTGAAAATTCACAAAAACAACAATTTTTGTAATTTTTTTGCGCAAAATTATTCAAAAATCTCCTATATATTATATATAGGACTAAGTATAAGATATAAGCCATTTTACATTTTTGATATAACTAAAATGTTGCTCTTTTTGTAAAAAGCAGTATTAACTATTTTTTGAATATTCGTCTTAACACTGCAAATTGTAAATGGTTTTTTAATTCTTTTCTTAACCAAGTGAGAAACATAAGTTTCAGCAATGTTGTTATAGTAATATTCTTGATCCATAGTATTCTTTTGTAAATTAATTAAATTATGCTCAATGTATAATATAAAGTCTTTTAATTGAGCTCTTTTAGCCATATCAATGTGTTTGCTAATAATATCTCAATTGTTTTCCACTAAATCTAAGAATTTTGTATATTCTCCTTCGTTGATTAATTTTCAAATTGTTTTTCTTAAATTTAAATTTAAAAGTATGTTAATCTTTTTTAGTGCCAAATTTAATTTGTTTGAATTATTAAGTGTGTTGTTCAACTTTGACTTAATATGATATCTACATAAAATAAACTTAGCATCTAAGTCCTTAGCTGTTTTAACAATTCATTTAGCACCATCACCAGTAAATATAATTGAAATATTAGAACCATAATATTTTTTAATGATTCACTTAATATCGTCCATTACATTCACTTGTTTATTTGTTCTGCTAATATAAATTAAATGATTTTTGCATATAGGTTTCTTGTTTTCGTCTAACAAAAAGAAATTAACCATTCTGGCCTTAGTTTTGATAATATCATTTTTGTTTTCTCTACATTTAAAATATGTATCGTCCATTGCTACATACAAATATTTATGTTTAGACGCTTCTGCTGAATAATCAACTAATCGAGAAGCCTCTATAGTTTTTTCAAAGTGTTTTCTAACTGCTACTAAAACAGTAGAGTAAGAGACATTAAACATTTTTGCTATTTGTCTATAGCTGATACCTGAAAGATATGTATCAACTATTTTTTGTTTAACTTCACCAGTTATGTTGTTAAATTCAGCATCAGCATAAAGCTTATTTAAAATATTAAAATATTCAACTTTGCCGTCCTTCACTCTGTAATATCTTCTGACTTTAACAGTAAAAGTTCCGTTATGAGTAGTTAAAGTTCTATTAACTGTATCTCTTACCCGTCAGCCTTCTTGCATTCTTTCAACAGACTCAAAAAACTGTTTTTCATGCAATTCAATAGATTGTATTTCTTGTTCCTTAGTCATAATAAACACATTTTAAACTATTTTATTTTTTTACTATAAAACAATTAAATAAAGAAAAAATGTGCTTATAAAGCATATACTTCAAATACTGTTCTATTAAAAAGTTAAAAATAGTGATAAAATAAAGTTGTAAAGTCACGTAAGTTATACTTATAAAGTCTGTAAAAAGCTACGTAGGCGCGGTTCCCCGCTAAAAAAGAACTCATTATCTGCAGTATAAATGGGTCTCTTTTTTATTTTGTGGGCAAAATAACAAATAAAATATATGCTTATAAAGCATATATCATATGATATTTAATAATTTTTTTTATGCTTTCTTATTGATTATTTCATTAGCAAAGCAGATAATAGTGTCGGTCATTTCTTCTAATCTTTTATTATCAATAGTATCTAATAGCAGGTTAAATCTATTAACTAAATCTAAAAAATTATTTATTTTCTTAGTTGCATCTTTCAAAATGCTTTCATATTTTTCATAATATAGATATGGCGAATGTATAAATACCCGAACTGCTGACTTTTCTTTCTCAATAAAATCGCATATTCCTTGATATAGTTTTGAGTCATTTTCAACAGAAAGATAATTAATTATAGGCTCAATAAATTTAATTTTACCTCCTAAGTCTCATAATGCATTTCTTAAAATGTTGAATTCCTCATTTCCATATGTTTTACCTAAATTAAAAAAATTATATATAAAATATGTTTTGCTTTTATGTAAATCAAAACGTTTATTTATATATCGATCCTTATGTCTATTTCATTCCTTGGAATTGGCTATGAGCATTGCCTCTAACTCTTTAATTTCAGATTTGGAATTCTCATTCATATCTAAAACACGATAAACAATCGACAATTTAACAATATATTCAACAATCGTTCTTAATGTTACTGAAACAGCATTAAGAAAAGTATTGTTATCGTCTTGATTATGAATTAATTGTCTGCGAAGTATATCAAAAACTATGCTTCTTTTATCATTATTATAACCTGATGACTTGAAAGGTATTTTTCGAGTTGCTTTAGATAAGCTTTCTTTTAATTTTAAAAATTGTTGAGCATATAAACTTTCATCAGGTTTAGTTGAATTAGACAAATATTTTAATTCCCCTGTATTAAGTTCAAAAATTCTTTCTCTAATTCCATCTTCATCAATTTGAATATGAATGTATTCATAAAATATTTTTTCAATTGTCTCTTTATCGCCAGTTTCTAATATGCTACGTGTAGTTA
>NZ_JNJV01000053.1 GCF_000702785.1 Mycoplasmopsis primatum ATCC 25948
GTTAGTAAAATTTTCTTTGATTTCATTTATTAAATTCCCTTCATATTTTAAATTTCTTAAAATTATACTAATTTTAGGGAATAATTCAATTTGTCGTTTTACGGATGTGATGCTCATTGCCAATCATAGATATACATGCTTTATTAACATATATGTATATGAATTGCTTTAACAATATAAGGCTACAAAACAGTTGAATTAGCAAACGACGCAAACCTAAGTTTTCGGGTTTCTAAATTAATTAACAAACCGGAAACTCATGTGTAATAAGCGCTAATTAATGTTAAGGTAACTTAACTTTTTTATTTTCTTAAGTCGAATTTTGCAGGCTTTGTATATAGGCGCACATGAATTCACATTAGATCTAAGCATTCAAAAAACAGACACAAAATAAATTATAAATTGTGTCTGTTTATGTATTATGGATTTTTTGATTTAGCTTATTATCTTTTCTTAAAGCCAGAAATGGCGAATTCTTTGTATGTTGAACTACGTACTGATACAGGTTTATTACCATCATATAGTACTACTTTAAAGGTTATAGAATTATCGCTCACGTTGTGCTTAACTTCAGCAATTTGGATATGTCAGTTATTTTGTTTAAGTTTTCTTCCTATTTCTGTATCTATATTAAAACCAACATAAATATTTGACGAGGACAAATCTATTTCATCTGCGTAAATATTCGCTATATTTAAATCTGCGTCATTTGATTTTTTTATAAAAGATAGATCTTTTGCTTCGATCGAATTAAGAAGTGTATTTACTTCATTTGTGGTTGTCTTTTTAGCAAAACCACTAATTAAAAAGTCTTTAGGATCACTTAAAACAGTTTTACTAGATCAAGAAGAATTTCTTTCATATTTTAATTGAGCTGTTACTACTGTCGTTCCATTGAAGTCATTAGTATTTTTTTGACCCAAAACCATAATAGTAACATCATTAAATTTAGCAGCATATGGCGACTTAGGATTTATTGATAAGGGTTGTGAATTATTGTTATTTAGGAATTCGGAAGCTAATGATTGCAAATATACATCAGGTATTATTAAATCATTAGACGTTAGATTGTCCATTGCCCGATTTAATCCTCATGAATCATAATTAATATATTCTTTAAATTTATAGTTTTTTAGTTTTATTGATGTTTTATCAGATTGAATTGTTGAATCAGATCAGTTAAGCAATCTATATACAATTGTAATAGATTCATCGGTTTGATTTTTATCAATATTTATAATCTTCAATTTTGCTTTTTGATTAGGAAATGATTTAGTAGTAGAAATATCTTGAACGCCAATTCGATCAAAATCTTTTTTGTGTGAATCAATAATAGTAAAATCTTGTGGCGATAATGACTTGCTTAATGTATTTAGTTCGTTAGCTGTTGATGAGTTCGTTCTAAATCCATCAATAATCATTTTGATATCTTTGCTATATTCGTTATTATGTAAAGCACTTATGAATATCCTTATTTTTAATTTACCTGTTGTATCATCAGCCGCTAAAATCCTTCTACTTAGATTAACATTTCAAAATTTTAAAAAAGCATTTAGCCTCTCACTAGGCTGAATATCATCATCTTCTACTTGGCTAGGCAAGCATTCCTTAGAAATTAGTAAAGGTTCCTTATTTAAGTTTTCATTTAATAATTTTGATAATCATTTTGAACGATATCATTTAGGGAAGTTTTTTAATGTGATACGTTTAACTGGACTATAAATAGTTGATGTGCTTAAACTATCATTATATTTCATTCTGACATCAATTATTGATTCATTAGAGTATGTAGACCCAAAATCAATATAATTAGAATTAAACTTATAACTAACTATTTGTAGTTCTTTATTATTGCTGTTGTAACATCAATCTAAATCACTATTAATATGAATTTTATTTATATCAATATCAGCAATCTTTGGATCATTTTTATGAGATTGAATAAATTCGCTAAAACAATCCTCGTTAATTGTTTCAACTAAGTCATTAATATATCTTTGGATTTCTAAATTAGATTCAAATTTAGTAAATCCAGATAAGGTAAATGTTCTTGATTTTTTTGAAAATATTGGAGTTTCTTTGAAAATTTTATTAGCAAGTCGAAGTTGTACGCTCACAGTTCCATTATATTGGTTGGCAATAGCTGCTAAATTCCCATGATCATCACTAGCTACTTCTAATGATAAACCATAGTATGGACTTTGTGAGTTAGATTGGATAGTAGATTTAAATTTAATTGACTTTAAAAATCCTTTCACAAACTCTTCGGGTGTTGCAAATTTTGCGTCTCAATCTATGTCATCATAGTTAAGATTTTCTAATAGTTCATCTAAAATTTCAGGTGTAGTTTCTTTGGTTTTGAC
>NZ_JNJV01000054.1 GCF_000702785.1 Mycoplasmopsis primatum ATCC 25948
GCAAGAAAAAAATGACTATTGATGTAATTTGAGAAAAGTTTAAAGAAAAATATACCCCAGACAATATTTATTCATTCCCCAATTTACAAAAAATATTATGCACTCTAATCTTTTTATTTACTATCAAAATTTTAAATGTGAATGATAAAGGAGAAATTTATAATGAAAATCTTGAATTTAATAATTTATAATGAAACCTTAAAAACAGAAATTAGAAACATTTCTTTTAATGAAAAAGGCGTTTCTTTCATATATGGAGACATAGACTTACCTCATGACGGTGGCAAAAGCATCAACAGTTTAGGAAAAACTATTTTATTAAAAATAATTGATACTATATATGGTTCTAATTCTATAAAAAATCTTTTTGCTAAATGAAATAATGGAGTGCTATCAGCAAATGCAACTATCTTATTTAAAAATAATAAATATATTATAAAAAGATATTTAAATTCAAAAGACCATAACATTGTATATGTTAATAACATAAAAATGACGCTTGCTGAGTATAAACAAAATTTTAATTTGAACAGAAAAAACATTGCCAGACAAATAATGACTATGAAAAAAAATTCAAATTTAGGGCTACAGTTAAATGTCACAGTTGATGACATCTCCTTTTTTCTAACAAATTTAGGCTTTACTAATTTAGCTGAATATGCAGTAAAAATGTATGAATTAAAAAAAGAGTATAAAAAAGATAATAATTCAGAAATAAAATTAGATTTAACCGAGGAAGAAATTGATGCTGACTTGTATATTGTCAATAATAGTATTTCAAATTTAATTAATAAAAACAAAATAGCAGAAAACAACATTAAAAATATTAATTTTTATGATGCTAAAATAGATCTTTCAAATGAATATGAGTCAAAAAATACATTGTTTAAAGATATATCATTGTATATAGCTAAATTAGAAGAAGAAAAGAAAAAGCTAAACGAATTTATTAATGATAGTTCTAAGGTTAATTTAATGAGCTCTGAAGATATATTTAAAATTTATAGTGAAGCAAATAGTGTCCTTCCTGATGTGGTTAAAAGAAGGTTTTCATTGGTAGAAAATTTTTATAAAGAATCCTTTTTACAAAGAAAAGATAAATTAGAAATTGAAATACAAAATATAGATGAAAAAATTCAATCTTATTTAGATTATCAAAATAGAACAAAAAATGAACTTAAAAAAATACAACGAATTTTAAATGAAAATAAAATATATAGAGAAAATATATTAATCTTACAAAATGTAGCTAATAAATTGACCGAACTTGAAACAAAAAAAGCCCAATTAGAAGTGAAAAGAGATATTTATATCTCTTTAAATAAAACTAAAAATGAGATTAAAAAAACTTTCGATGAATTAAAAGAAAAATTAGATAAAGAATTTGAAAGTATTTATCAAAACAATTCACTACAAATTTATAGAGATTTTATTACATCGTCATATAACCAGATATACGATGATAATTTAGAAACTGTCTTTCAAATATCAAAGGAAAAAAACTTCAAAATCACATCTAACAATTTAATTCCTGTAAAAGTAGATATATCTATAAATAAAGATGATGGTGAAGCAAGAACAGAAATTAAAAAAA
>NZ_JNJV01000055.1 GCF_000702785.1 Mycoplasmopsis primatum ATCC 25948
GCTATCACAATCACTGCTGCTAAATAGGTAATTTGAGTATAACCTAGTTGGATAAAGCCAATATTTGGCACCGCTGTGCTAATAATAAACCAAGCTAAATATATGCTTAAATTAGTAGTTAAATAAATTGTATGGCCCGAGGCCTTCATTCTATTTTTAAACATACAAAATATTATAATAATTTTTTATTATTCACTTATAAAATGAATGGAAAGCATCATCATAACTGTTTCAATTATTGAATTTTTGCTTCTAAGTTTTTATTTTTATTAAAAACTTGTTTAAATGAATTTTTGTATACGCATCAATTTTCAGATTTTTGAACCTTAAATAATCATTTACCTTCATTTGTTTTGTCAAAATAAAGTACGTCTTGTGCATTATATAAAATTAAGCCTAAAACTAATAATAATGTTCCAATGAAAGAAAATACAAATAAAGTTCAAGGCCATTTCAATCATTTGCCACTTACTACATCATCTGTTGGAGAAAGATATCAATAATCAGATATTCAGCTAACGGCTTTATCATTCTTTTTAAAAGCCATATATGAAAGTCAATTTATAAAGAAAATAAATAGAGTGACCGCTAATGCTGTAACAAAGAAATATAACGTGTTTTTAAATGTTAATTTTTGCTTTTCAACCATTGAAACAAACGTAAATAGCAAAATTATGAACATATGAAAAAACAAAGAATCCCAATAAATGTATGAATCAATACCTAGTGATGTATATTTATAGCCTTTAAGTAAGTCATCTGGTATATATCTTAAATTAGGTTTCACAAAAAACACTAAGGCAGCGATTATTGCTAGAAATGCTAAGTTTTTAATTCATATAAACTTATTTGTAATTATAAAAATGGCGCCAGCAAATAGACAAAGTCTACAAAAATGAAACGGTAAAATTTCTCATAAAGGTAAGCATATTTTATATTTCCCATTATCTAATTTCACTAATAAATTATGGTTAGGATTGGTCACTTCAAATTCATTTTTGAAATAAGTACATGCTATAAGAAAAATAAAACTACGCATCATCATGAGCAAAAGAATAGTAGTACCAAAAATAATAAGAAATTTATTCTTTTTAATTTTGAAAATTGTTTCTTTCTTTTCATATCAGTTAGATAAAGGCCTTTTAAAAAGTCACATAAGAAAAGTCAGAGATATAGTTAAAAAAACAAAAATATAAAAAATTACTTTACTCGCTAGAAAATTTTCACCACTAAAATGGTGGCTATTACCTAAAAGATTTAAAAAATTCATTAATCTAATTTCCTTTAAATATTATTTAAAAATTTATATAGGTAATTTTAAAGCATTTTAAAAATATATTATTGTTTACTATATTAGAATTATTTATTATTCCATGAACATTCTTACCTAAAAAAATAAAGATTTATACCATAAACACATTATTCATTCCAAAAGTAAAATGCACCTAGAGAAAAATCTAGATGCATTTTTGCTGCCTTTTTATATAAAATTTAAGTATCCAAAACAGAAAGGC
>NZ_JNJV01000056.1 GCF_000702785.1 Mycoplasmopsis primatum ATCC 25948
CCTTTTATATGTTTTTCAGTATAAACATAAACAGGTCTAAGTTCTAAACATCCTTTCAATGTGCGAAAATTCTCTTCAATTTGAAATTGTTTTTTATAAATTTCAACAACGTCAGCTGGACTTAAATCAATTCTTGATGTTTCATAAACATAGTAGCCATCAAATTTTTCATCTTCTTCTATTTTTTCTTCATTCAATTTAAATTGCAAATTTCCTAATGAATCAAAATATTTATACTTCTTACTACCGAGCATTTTATCAGCTTTGACAATTCCATTTTTATCTTGTCTTTTTGTAAAGTTGCTAATTATTAATTCTCTATCTGCTTTATCTTTTTTGGCTCTTGACAAACTATAAGTAAATATTCTTCTCCTGCTTTTGCCATTAAGTCTTTTTTTCTTTCATTCTGATGGAAATGTTCTTTCTTTATATTTAAAGGATTCATTGCCTATATAATCTGATCCATTTAATAAATCATCTTTAAATGTTTTTGAGCCTGCTTTCGCTCTATATGAAATGATGAAATCTATGCCTAAATCTTCTAAAAATCTAATATTTCTGTTGGAGCTCATACCTCTATCAGCAATAATTGTTATTCTTTCTATATCATATGTTTTTTTCATAGATAGAATAAAAGGGATGAATGTATTAACATCAGCAGTATTACCTTTAAATAGTTCAAAATGGATTGGAATACCGTCTTTATCAGTGGCCATTCCAACAACAATTTGATCCTCTTTAAATTTTCCATCTTTTGAATAACCTGGATATCTAAGACCGTTTCTCACAAAAGATTCAAAATAAAAGGTTGATGAATCATAAAAAATCAATTGAATTTCTCTGTTACTATATTGGATCATTTTTTCATTAATATTTCTTAATATTGAGTCTTTATTGTCATCTAAAACATCCAATAATGAATAAAATGTATTCTTTTTTGTTTCGATATCATTATCGAATTTTCATTTATCTTTAAAACTAGAAATAATGCTATTTGGTTTGATAATTCTTGAAGCAATTTGATAATTTAATATTTCTTTTAGTTTTTTATGTTTTGATTTTTGCAAGGAATTAAAAATATCTAATTTCTCAATAACATCGTAAATTAAATTTACACCATAGTTTTTCATTATATTGACAATGCTACGTGGTTGTATAGCATTTAACAATTTCTCTTTTATTTTTTCTGGTTCATCATCAGATGTCATAGTTTTAACAACACTTTTCATTATTTCAATACATTGTGGATTTTTTGCTTCCAAAGATTCTAGGTTACCTAATGAAACTATTTTTTTATATCCTTTTCCATAACCAGCAGAAGTAGCAACAAAAACATAATAGCTTTGATTATTTCTACTTCCATTTTTTGTTTTCATAATATATAAAGATTTACTCATAACACCTAAATTATATCATAAATGGTATATAATGTATAGATAAAAATATTTTTTTCTATATTACTTA
>NZ_JNJV01000057.1 GCF_000702785.1 Mycoplasmopsis primatum ATCC 25948
AGAGAGAGAGAGAGAGAGTCGCAATTCGGAATCTAATTACGATGTAATTTATATTGATCCTCCTTATAATACAGAATCAGCAGGTGCAGATGGAAATAATTTCGCTGATAAGGATGATATTTCGGCTTCCAAATTTATTTACCGGGACAAATTTAGTCGCAATGGCTGGCTAAATATGATGAATGAAAGACTGAAATTAGCTCGCCAGCTTTTAAAGGAAGATGGTGTAATTTTTGTATCAATTGATGATACAGAACAAGCATATTTGAAAATCTTAATGGATGAAATTTTTGGTGAAGAAAATTTTGTAACAAATATTATTTGGAGAAAAAAGAATACTGGCGGCGGTTCTGATAAATCAAATATTGATATTGAAACAGAATTCATTGTATGTTATTGCAAGAATAAAGATAAAAATAAATGGAACAGTCAAAAAATAGCTACTGAAAACTATATTTTTGAAGATAAGTTTATAAACACAAGAGGAAAATATTATTTAATTGATTTAGATCATGTTTCCTCTAAAAGTAGTTTTAAATATATTGAATCTCTTGATTATGAAATTAAAGCACCAGATGGAACAATGTTTAAAAACCATAGAAATATATTAAAACCGCGTTCTTATTGTTATACATTAGGTAAAGAATTATTTGAATATTATGTCTTAAACGGTTTTATTGAAATTCAAGAAAAAATGGATAAAAAGGGTGCTAAATATTGAAAAGCATATCGAAAAGTTTATGAAAAGGTCACGATAGATAGAAACAAGCCATACAGTATAATACCAAGAGAAAAAGGCAATAATTATTCTAATTTAATCAATGAAAGTAATATATCTACTACTACTGGAAAAAAATTATTAATAACAATATTAAACAATAAAGATTTTTCATTTCCTAAACCAATTGAATTAATTATGTATTTAATTAATCTTAATCCTAATCACAATGCTCGCATTTTAGATTTCTTCGCTGGTTCAGGCACAACAGGTCATGCTGTTATGGAATTGAACAAAGATGATGGCGGAAATAGAACTTATACTTTAATTACTAACAATGAAAACAATATTGGTATAGAAGTTTGTTATGAAAGACTATTTAGAATTAATAATGGTAAAGGTTCAAAAGGCGAAAATGATTTTGATTGAATAAATAAAAATAAGCCTTATGGACAAAATCTTGATATCTTCAATCTTAATTACTATAATTCAGATGTGCTAACAGCAGACAATACAAAAATTAAAGCAAATTTTATACAAATGTTAAATGACTGAAATATAGAAAAAGCCTATGAAACTGATGAAAAAGAAATTTTATTAAACTTAACAGCCCTAAAACCTGTTGAAAAGGATAATAAAAATGGAATTAACTAGTGTGCAAAAAAGAGCAGTTA
>NZ_JNJV01000058.1 GCF_000702785.1 Mycoplasmopsis primatum ATCC 25948
TAACTGCTCTTTTTTGCACACTAGTTAATTCCATTTTTATTATCCTTTTCAACAGGTTTTAGGGCTGTTAAGTTTAATAAAATTTCTTTTTCATCTGTTTCATAGGCTTTTTCTATATATCAGTCATTTAACATTTGTATAAAATTTGCTTTAATTTTTGTATTGTCTGCTGTTAGTACATCTGAATTATAGTAATCAAGATTGAAGACATCAAGATTTTGTCCATAAGGCTTATTTTTATTTATTCAATCAAAATCATTTTCGCCTTTTGAACCTTTACCATTATTGATTCTAAATAATCTTTCATAGCAAACTTCAATACCAATATTGTTTTCATTGTTAGTCACTAATGTAAATGTTCTATTTCCACCATCTTCTTTATTAAGATTTAAAACTGCATGACCGGTTGTGCCTGAACCAGCGAAGAAGTCTAAAACTCTTGCGTTTTTGTTTGGATGCGCTGAAATTAATCTTTCTAATAAATTTTTTGGTTTCGGATAATCAAATTTATTATTATTAAAAATTTCATTTAAATCGCTTTTTCCTGAAGAGTTAGAATACTTATTATCCATTAGTTTTGATGACGACCAATCAATACCTTGTTTTTTCGCACACAGTTTATATTCTTTATTTATTTCTGTTATTTCAAAATCTTTATAGTTTTTTACATATAACATTGAACTTGAATTTTCAACTATTAGATTATTTTCCAACATTCAATCTATTCTTTTTTTACTAAAAGATCAATGTTTATTTTGTCTTGGTTTAAAAACTTTATTATTTAATAAAACATCAAATGTATATGAAGGATTACCTGCACCACCATCTAGTGGATGTTTAAGAGTATAATTTCCACGCTCATCTTGAAATTTATAATCATCTCAATCACTTTCAATTTTTTCAAACTCCACAACCTTGTTAATGTTTTTATAATAAATCAATACAAAATCAATATCTTTTTGAATATTAGAGTTACCAAATCTACCGCCACCTTTTTTTGTAATTCTCGAAAGAGTAGCAGCAAAATTCTCTTCACCAAAAATTTCATCCATTAAGACTTTTAAATAAGCTTGTTCTGTATCATCAATTGACACAAAAATAACACCATCATCTTTTAAAAGTTGGCGAGCTAATTTCAGTCTTTCATTCATCATATTTAGCCAGCCATTGCGACTAAATTTGTCCCGATAAATAAATTTTGAAGCATTAACATCTTCTTTTTCAGAAAAGTTGTTTCCGTCAGTGCTTGCTGATTCGGTATTATAAGGAGGATCAATATAAATTACATCGTAATTAGATTCTGAATTGCGACTCTCTCTCTCTCTCTCTCTCTCT
>NZ_JNJV01000059.1 GCF_000702785.1 Mycoplasmopsis primatum ATCC 25948
ATGCATCATCTTGATGAATACATTTTTTTGATAGCAATATAAAACAGTGCTTATAATTGATCTTTGGATTGTTTTACAGTGCCAAATGCATGATCTTTTTTTGCTCATATTTTAATTATAGGTGTCTTTTCATCATAATCGTAATCAGGTTTGCCTTCTATTGAATTAACTAATTGGAAGCCAAAACAAACGTAGTTTTCATAATCTGAGTTATCTGATCATCAAATAATTTTGGCTCGTAAATGTGGGCAAGAATCTATTTTTTGAATCAATTTTTCACCATCTTCTTTGTGTTTTTTCTCCTCATCATTTTTAGGATTATCATAATAAATTTTATTTATACGCCAAATAGCATTCTGATCGCGAATTAAGCAATTTAACCTTCTTTCTATTTCTTCTTTTGAAATTTTTCCATTATTAAATAGCCAATAATAATTATGATATCTTATTAAATCAGGATCTTTCGCATTACTAGATTCAGCGGACATCATCATATATCAACAAAATTTGCATAGATATTCATAATCAATAGTATAAATATCTCCTGTTTTATAAAAACCTCCATATGGACCTACAACTTTTTCTACTGAAAATTTTTTATTTTTAGCAGTAAAAATAAATCTAATAAATGCTATTTCTTCATCACCATTAACATTAGGTTCTCAAATATATTTAAAGTCAACTTTCTTTGTGATTTCTTTGAAAGTATCATTGTCTTTCTCATTAAATCGTATTAAATTAGTATCATAATTAGATAGTCTATGTAGTTTTCTTCTAGTAGGCAAAAATGAATATCTTGATAATGAATTAGCAAATTCTTCTACTTGTTTTTTGTGTTTGAGAATACTATAAAAACCAGCAATTTTTAGATTTTTACTATATGTGCATTTATTTATTTTATCTGCTAAGATAACCTTTATATCTAAATTGCCATTTTGATCATCTGCCAAAACTAGTTCTGTTTGGCTAATTATAAGGTTAGCATTAATTGATAATAATGGAGAGTCTTTTTTTAATTGAATGTTGTCAACATTATATTCACTTGGCGATAAATCTGAATCAACATTAATTTTTAAATCATCAATAGTTAAACTATTGCACAAGGCATCAAACTGTTTTGTAGAATAGAACTTATTTATAGACAAATTAGCAACTTTTGATGACTCTTTATGATCATATTTAAGCTTAAATGA
>NZ_JNJV01000060.1 GCF_000702785.1 Mycoplasmopsis primatum ATCC 25948
AAAGCTGACTTAGCCTTTATTTTACATATGGTAAATCATTTAGCTACAAACGGAACAGCTGCTGTTGTTATGTTTCCTGGTACATTATATAGAGGTGGTGCCGAACGTGATATTAGAGAATATTTAGTTAGAAATATTAATGTTGTCGATGCTATTATTCAACTACCTGAAAATTTATTTTTTGGTCCAACTATTTCAACTTGCATTTGAGTGTTAAGAAAGAACAAAAGCGATACAAATGTATTTTTTGTCGATGCTTCAAACGAGTTTATAAAAGTTACTAATAAGAATAAATTAACAAATGACAATATAAATAAAATAGTTGATACAGTGAGATTTAAAAAAGAAATAGAGCATTTTTCTAAAATAGTTAATCAATCAGAAATTATTGATAATAACTTTAATCTTTCAGTAGGCTCATACATTGAAAAAGAAGACACTAGTGAAAAAATTGACATCAAAGTCTTAAATAATCAAATCAAAGAAACTGTTTCCAAAATTGACAAATTACGCAATGAAATAGATGAAATAGTAAAAATGTTAGGGGACTAATATGAATAAAATTGAAAAGTTAATTAAAGAAATGTGCCCTAATGGAATTGAGTATAAGAAACTTTGAGAAATAGTAGATTTTGATAGGAAGTTTAAAAATGTAGATGCTAAAAAACAACAAAATATATTAATTTTCAAACATATATCTTCAAAAGAATTAAAACTTTATACGACAACAAGATTAGGAACTGTAAAATTACTTTCAACAGGACAGTATGAGGGTTTCGTTGAATATAATGAGAATGACAAAAACATAAACTTTGGTGAAATTATAGCGATTCCTACCGGTGGTTCTCCATCTATTAAATATCATAAAGGATATTTCATAGATAGTTTAAATATATTGTTATGTTCAAAAGATATAGAAAAATATAACTTAAAGTTTGTATACTACTTTTTAATTGTAAATATAGAATTTATTGAGCAAAATTATAGAGGAGCTTCAATAAAACACCCTGATATGACAAATATTATTGAGTTGTCCATACCCGTTCCTCCTTTAAAAATTCAAAACGAAATTGTAAAAATCCTTGATAATTTTACGGAGTTGGAAGCGGAGTTGGAAGCGGAGTTGGAAGC
>NZ_JNJV01000061.1 GCF_000702785.1 Mycoplasmopsis primatum ATCC 25948
ATATTCTCCAATTGTTTTTACTCCTTCAGGGAGTTCAATCTTTTCTAAGTTTTTACAACTATTAAAAGCATATTCTCCAATTTCTTTAAGACTATGTGGGAGTTTAATGCTTTTTAAATTTCAACATCAACAAAAAGCATTATCACCAATTATTTTTATACTATCAGGGAGTTCAATATTTTCTAAGTTGTGGCAACCTATAAAAGCATCTTTTGCAATTATTTTTACACCATCAGGGAGTTTAATGCTTTTTAAACTTTCACAACCATTAAAAGCATATTCTCCAATTATTTTTACACCATCAGGGACCACTACTTCCTTAATGTCTTTATCTTTTACACCCACAACCATATAACCTTTAATTTCATCATCTCATATAATGTCTAAGTCTTTGTTTTCTAATATTTTTGCACTCATTTTCATATCACCTTACATCTTTAAACTTTTCTTACTTTTTAATTTTTTTAATTTTAAATTTTCGCAATTAATAAAATTATCATTGCCAATTATTTTTGCAGTGTCATACATGGTTATATTTAAATTTTTACAACCATAAAAAGCTTTATTACCAATTTTTTTAAGACTGTTAGGCAGTGCGATGCTTTCTAAACTTATACAATCTAAAAAAGCACCATCTTTAATTGTTTTAACACCTTCAGGTATATTAATTTCTTTTAAGTTTTTACAACCAGAAAAAACACCAACACCAATTTCTTTAAGACTATTAGGAAGTGTGATACTTTCTAAACTTTCGCAACTTTGAAAAACACCTCAACCTATTTCTTTAAGACTATTAGGAAGCGTTATACCTTTTAAGTTTTTACAACCATAAAAAGCATTAGTTTTAATAGTCTCTAAACTATTAGAAAGTTTAATATTTTCTAAGTTTTTGCAACCAGCAAAAGCCCAATAATCAATCATTTTTACACTATTAGGAAGTGTGATATTTTTTAAATTTTTACAATTTTCAAAAGATCTATCTCCAATTGTTTCAACACCTTCAGGTATATTAATTTCTTTTAAATTTTTACAACCAGAAAAAACACCAACACCAATTTCTTTAAGACTTTCAGGGAGTTTAACAGTTT
>NZ_JNJV01000062.1 GCF_000702785.1 Mycoplasmopsis primatum ATCC 25948
AAAGCTGACTTAGCCTTTATTTTACATATGGTAAATCATTTAGCTACAAACGGAACAGCTGCTGTTGTTATGTTTCCTGGTACATTATATAGAGGCGGTGCCGAACGTGATATTAGAGAATATTTAGTTAGAAATATTAATGTTGTCGACGCTATTATTCAACTACCAGAAAATTTATTTTTTGGACCAACTATTTCAACTTGCATTTGAGTGTTAAGAAAGAACAAAAGCGATACAAATGTATTTTTTGTTGATGCTTCAAACGAGTTTATAAAAGTTACTAATAAGAATAAATTAACAAATGACAACATAAATAAAATAGTAGATACAGTGAGATTCAAAAAAGAAATAGAGCATTTTTCTAAAATAGTTAATCAATCAGAAATTATTGACAATAACTTTAATCTTTCAGTAGGCTCTTACGTTGAAAAAGAAGATACCAGCGAAAAAATTGACATTAAAGTCTTAAATAATCAAATCAAAGAAACTGTTTCCAAAATTGACAAATTACGTAATGAAATAGACGAAATAGTAAAAATGTTAGGGGACTAATATGAACAAAATTGAAAAATTAATTAAAGAAATGTGTCCTAATGGAATTGAGTATAAGAAAATTAAAGATGTAGTTTTAAAAAACTCATTTAAACAGGTTGATGCTAAGACATTAGCATTATTAAATGAGAATAAGGGGGATGTTAAATTATTACCAAGCTCTCAAAATTATGATTGGTTTTGTAGTATTCAAAATGCTGATGATACATATTTGAACAATGGAGAGGTTATAACACTTGGAAGAGCAAGATATCCAAATATAAAATATTGAAAAGGTTATTTTGTTAGTTCGAATAATGTTACAATAACATCCGGAAATACATCTGTTTTATTAAATAAATTTTTATATTATTTCTTAATTATGCATAGTCAAGAGTTTTATGTTGAATCATCAACATATCCTAAATTCGATAGCAATATATTTGATGATTTTACAATTCCCATTCCTCCTTTAAAAATTCAAAACGAAATTGTAAAAATCCTTGATAATTTTACGGAGTTGGAAGCGGAGTTGGAAGCGGAGTTGGAAGC
>NZ_JNJV01000063.1 GCF_000702785.1 Mycoplasmopsis primatum ATCC 25948
CTTTTTGACATTTGGTTTATATCATCGATATAACTTTTTAATTCTTTCATATTGTTCCTCTTTATTATTAAATAATATTAATATTTTAATTATAATGATTTACCATAAATAAACTGCATAAATTAAAATCAAAATACATGAGTTCAACTTCCATTACCAAACAAATTGAGCCACCTGTTTTTTTTAAAAAAATAAGGGGATAATATTGGAATGAATAAAATGGACGATAAAGAAAGCTGAATTTCCAGAAGCGAAAAAATAGTTAGCACAATAGTACACAATTCAAATTTTACTAATGAAAGGTTAGCATGAACGTGCAACGTTAGTATTTCAACAATAAAAAGATGAAAATTAAAAATCAAAAAAGCAAATGGCAAAGTTGTTGTAAGTCATAATAATACAAATAATCAAAATGCCAAAAAATATAGTGATGAAGATATAAGAAAAATTGGAGAAATATATGAAGAAAACGCCAAAATTACAGGCGGAAGCAATAATAATGAAAGCTGTTCATACTTAACTCTTTTTCTTTTTTTTATAACAACATAAACACTTTTATACCAGATAAAAATATAACTATTTCATACGCAAATTTAATGAAAAGATTAAGAAAAGAAGGATACGCAAGCAAATACGCAACTAAGAGTGTCCGTAAAGAAGCTCGGCAAAATAGAACTAATAAAAAAATGAAAGAACATGTTTTTTATAAAGGGGAATTAACTTTTTGCGAACCAAAAAAGAAGCAAAAATTTAGAACTAATTCATCTAATAATTATAAATTCGGCGAAGTTGTAGAAATTGATGGATGTACTCATTATTATTTTGATAATGATATTAAATCAACGTGTCTAATGGCTGTTGACGCAGGAACAAATAAAGTAGTCGATCTATTCTTTGAAGAGGGAACTGAAACGTTAAATGGATATCAAGTACTATTAGAAAATATGTTTAATAAATATGGTTATCCAAAAAAGTTGTTATCTGATAATAGAACTAATTTTTGACACAAAGAAAATGCGTA